>JAENWR010000126.1 GCA_016649895.1 Acidimicrobiia bacterium
ATCGGCGCCGTGATGCTCGCTCACGGCTACAACCACGTGTTCGGCGGCGGCAAGATCGCCGGCACCGCAGGCTGGTTCGAGTCGCTCGGCATGCGCCCAGGCAAGCTCCACGCCTGGCTCGCCAGCCTCACCGAGATCGGCGCCGGCGCCCTGCTCGTCGCCGGGTTCCTCACCCCCCTGGCCGCCGCCGGCGTGGTCGGCACCATGCTCGTGGCGTGGATCACCAACCATCGGGGCAACGGGTTCTTCATCTTCCGACCCGGCGAAGGCTGGGAGTACGTGATGGTGCTGGTGGCCGCCGGCATCGCCATCGGCGGAGTCGGCCCCGGCGGCTGGTCGCTCGACGCCGCGTTCGACCTCGACGACGACCTGGTGGGCACCACCGGCCTGCTCATCGCGGCCGTGGCCGGCGGAGGAGGAGCGCTCGCCCTGCTCGCCGCCTGCTGGCGCCCCGAGGCGAAGGCCATCCCGGACTGACCCGTCGCGTGTTGAATTCGACACATCGGGCGGGTGGGTCGTCGTTGTGCGAATTTATGCACAATCGGTTCCGACTTCGCTAAAGTGTTGAAATGAGCACACGCCGCTACATCGTGCGCAGCGGCGCCGACCTGGCCCGCACGCTCGCCGAGGCGCGCCGCGAGGGCGGCCTCACCCAGGCCGAAGTCGCCGAACGAGCCCGACTCGACCGCACCTACCTGGCCCGGATGGAAGCCGGTCACATCGTGCAGCAGGTCGACCGGGCTCTGGAGGTGCTCCGCACCCTCGGTGTCAGGGTCGTGGCCGAACAAGATGTCGACGACGATGGCTGAGCGGCTCCACATCTGGTGGGACGACCTCCGGATCGCCGAGCTCGACGCACGCCCACCGGCCGGGTCGGGCGCGGTTCGGCGCAGGCGTGGGGGCTCAATCGCGCCCAACCTGGGCGGTGGAGGGTCAGCTCGCCGTGCTGAGCCCGAGCGTTGTTGCGGCCTTGATGAGTGCGACGTCGAACGACGCAACCCTCGCGGTGGCGTCCTGCGCGGCGAGCACGACGCAGCAGTCGGGCATGCGAAGGCCTGTCCGCACCCGCAGCTGTGCCAGCCGGGCGGCGGCGTCCGTCGGGAACGGCTGCTCGACGATCCCGAGCTCACGCAGCACAGTGAGGGCATCATCGAGGCGGTCGACGCGCACAGGTCCCACCAGCACCTCCCCGAGCGTCAACGGGTTCACCAGGAGCTGTCCGTCGATCTCCCGTTCGAGCAACGACTGCGCCATGTGGTGATGAGCATCGCGCGCGTCGAGGTAGGCGATGAGAACGCTGGCGTCGAGGACGATCACTCAGGCCACTCGTCTCGGAGCCGGTCGAGGTAGTCGGGGCTATAGGCGCCGGTGAGTGCACCGCTGTGACGCCGGAGAGCAACGAGCCGCTGACGACGTCGTCGCTCGTGTTCTGCCGCCCCCGCACGATGGCTCTCGACTGCGAGGCGGGCGACGAGCTGAGCCCGACTCAGTTGGGGCCAGCGCCCCGCGGCCGCATCCAGGGCCTCCGCCAACTCATCGGTCTCGGTGACGAGGTACCGCGGTCGCTTCGTCGGCATGGGGAGGAGTGTATCCCTTTGAGGGGAAGGTGTAACACCTCCTGCTCGGGGTCCGTGGGGGGGGCTGGGCACAGTCCGTTCAGGTACGCGGGGCCCGTGCCCCGTAGCGCTGCTGCGCAGCCTGTCGGCTTGTTCCGAGCACCGCGGCGATCACCGACCACGAAACCCCCTCACCCCGGGCACGGACCACAGCCGCCAGCACCTGCGCCTCGGCCCGGCCCCGCTCGACCACTGCGTGGCGTACGGCTGCAACTGCCGCTTCGGCGGCGGGGTCGAGGGGATTCGGCTCAGCTGAGTCGAACCTCGCGGCGAGCTCGTCGGCGTGCTCGATGATGGAGTGGACGTTTCGGGGCATGGCGCTCACCTCAGAGGAACTTGGCTCTCGCAGGCATTGCGTGGACGATCTTCGGCTCGCTGGCTGCTGCGGTCACGATGCCAACCTCGATCAAGTCACCTGTGGTCGATGGCCCGATCAGCATCACAAGGCCGTCATCCAGGTCGTGGTGGCGAATGGCCTGATCTACGGCGTGGCGGATGTCGTCGTCGGCGACGCTGTGCTTGCGAGCCGAATCGAGGATCTCCACGTGTCAACATAACCTGCCCTCGATGCGTGTTGTCAATGGTCTCGCCGCCCACGGTCTCGCCGGGACGCGTCGGGGCGCGATTCGGACCGGGCATGAGGGCTCACCCGCGCCCGACCCGGGCTGGTGAGGTGGTGGCGGCGGGACGACTACGGAGTCGGGCGCGACTCGGCTCGGACGTGAGGGCTGAACCGCGCCCAACCCGGGCCGAAGAGGCGGTGATGCCGGCGGGCTGGGCCGGGCTGGGTCGGACTGGCGGGGTCAGGCTGGGGCCAGCCCGGCGATCAGGCTGGAGCTGGCTGGGCGCCGCGTACGAGGCGGCCGGGCAGCGCGCCGGTGGCCGTGCCGCCGGCGAAGGTCTCGGCGCCCGCCACGAACGTGTGGAGGTAGCCGTCGGCCCGCTGGATGAGGCGACGCCCGCCCGCCGGCAGGTCGTGCACCGTCTCGGGCCGGCGGGCCTGCAGGTTGGCGTGGTCGATCACGTTGATGTCGGCCCGGTAGCCCGGCGCCAGCACCCCACGGTCGAGCAGGCCCACCGCCCGGGCCGTGTCGCGGCAGTGCTGCTGCACCAGGTACGGCAGCGGGATGCGCCCCTCGGGACGGTCGCGCCCCCACCACGACAAGAGCGTGGTGGGGAACGACCCGTCGCAGATCGTGCCCACGTGCGCCCCGCCGTCGGCCAGGCCCGGCACGGTGAACTCGTGGCGCAGCATCTCGCCCACCACGTCGAGGTTGCCCCCGGCGTAGTTGAGGAACGGCAGGTAGAACATGGTGCGCCCGCCGCCGCCGGCCAACAGGTCGTACGCCAGCTCCTCGGCCGACACGCCCTGCGCCGCCGCCCGGGCCGCCAGGCTGTCGGATGCGGCCGGCTCGTACACCGGCGGGTCGGTGAGCTCGAACATCTGGTCGAACCGGCTGATGAGCCGCCCGCCCAACCGTCCCTTCTCGCCCTCAGCCGCGGCCGCCGCCAGCGTGCGCTCGCGCACCGCCGGATCGGCCATCGCTGCCGCCATCTGCGCGGCGGTCATCCCCTTCAGCTCGGTGCGGAACACCGGGTTGGTGACGAACGGGTGCAGCGTGTTGTCGAGCCCGAACAGCAACCCCACCGGCCGCACCGCCACCTGCGCCAGCATCGGCAACCCGAGGTGGTTCGACTCGGTGATGAAGGCGAGGATGTCGCGCCAGCGGTCGGGGGCGGTGGGTGCCTGGGCCAGGCTGATCGACAGCGGCCGCCCGCTCGCCTCGACCATCGCCCGGAACATCGGCAGCTCGTGGTCGTCGCGAGGGAAGTCGGACACCACCTGCAACACGCCCGTGCCCGTCTCGCCGATGGCCCGAGCGATGCCCACCAGCTCGTCGGCCGCCGCGGTGAGGGTGGGGGTGGGCTCGCCCTTGCTGGTGCGGTGGTTGAGGGTGCGCGACGTGGTGAAGCCGAGCGCCCCGGCTCGGATGCCGGCGGCCGCATCGGCGGCCATGCGGGCGATGTCGTCGGCGGTGGCCGGCTCGCGGTCGGCGCCCCGCGCCCCCATGGCGTGCAGCCGCAGCGCCCCGTGGGGCACCTGGGCGGCGAAGTCGATGTCGTGCGGCCGCCGCTCGAGCGCGTCGAGGAACTCGGGCATCGAGTTCCAATCCCACGCCAGCCCCTCCTGCAGCGCCACGCCCGGGATGTCCTCGACCCCCTCCATCAACTCGATGAGCCGGTCGTGGTCGTGGTCGTGCACCGGGGCGAACCCCACGCCGCAGTTGCCCATCACCGCGGTGGTCACCCCGTGCCACGACGACGGATCGAGCTGCGACGACCACGTGGCCTGCCCGTCGTAGTGCGAGTGGATGTCGACGAAACCGGGCGTGACGAGCGCGCCGTGGGCCGCGACCTCGCGGATGCCGGTACCCGTGATGCGGCCTACCTCGCTCGGGCCCACCTCGACGACGACGCCGTCACGCACCGCCACGTCGGCCGTGCGCGGCTCGGCGCCGGTGCCGTCGATGACGGTCCCCGCCCGGATGACCAGGTCGAAATCGCTCATGTGGCTAGCCCCCTCGTGGCTGCGCCGAGAGTAGCGGGCCGTTCGAGTGGAGATGCATGGAGCAATCAGTACGTCGCGTACTTGACGTACTCATGATGGCCGGAGGAGGGTGTGGCCAGGAGGATCAGCTATGACCACCACCCGGCACTTCGCCAGCTACACCCATGCACGCACGCGGTTTCGCGACCTGCTCGACATGGCCCACACCGGCCGGGTCACCACCGTCGAGCGCGAGCGCGATCGGTTCGCGGTGATCGATGCCGCGATGCTGCGTACTCAGCTCGAGGCGCTTCGCCCCTCCCACGCAGTGGTCGCCGCCGAGGGCGGCGGGTGGTCGGCCTTCGTGCCCGACGCCCCGGTCGCCGGCGAGGGCGACACCATCGATGCCGCGCTCGACGACCTCATCGACGCTCTGCGCGAGTACGCCACCGACTGGAACGAGCACCTCCTCGACGCTCCCAACCACCGCGAGCAGTGGGCATTGGTCATGCTCGTCGAGCTGAGCGACGACGACCAGCTGCGGGAGTGGATCCTCGCCACCGGACCCGCCCCGGATCAGTGAGCGGCCGCCCCGCATCGCGGCGAGACCACAAGAGGTTCTGCGAGATCGAGGGTTGGGCAGAGGTGCGCAACGCACGAGGGAAGACCACCGGCCACCACATCACCTACCAGCTCACCCTCGCGACAGGCGAGATCCTCCGAACCAGGATCTCCCGCCCGGCCAACGCCGATGCCTACGGACGAGGCTTGTGGTCGCACGTCCTCGACCAGCAGCTGCAGGTGTCCGAGGACGAGTTCTGGGCCTGCGTCGACGACAGGACGCCGCCCCACCGCGGTCGGAGCGTGACCTCGCCGACCGAGCACGTGCTGCCCGCCGGCCTTGCGTACCAACTCGTGCACAACCTCGGGTTGTCCGCCGCCGAGGTGGCGGCCCTCACACTCGACGATGCCGTCCGGCTGATGCAGGAGCACTGGTCGCAGGAGTAGCTGGCCGCTCGTCCCAGTTCCCCTGCGGTAATCCCGACCACTACGATCGGCAATCCGTCTGCGGGTGTGCCCCGCGACCTTCACGTCGACACGGAGCCGAGCACCGCACATGGGTTGGGAAGCATGGGTGACCCTCGGCGTGCTCGCCGTGATGGTGGGCGCCCTCATCAGCGAACGGGTCGCACCCACCGTGGCGATCGGCGCTGCCGTGGTGGTCGTCTACCTCTTCGGCATCGTCGAGTTCGAAGAGGCGTTCGCCGGGTTCTCGAACTCGGCGCCCATCACCGTCGCCGCCCTCTACGTCATCGCCGGCGCCGCCGAGCAGACCGGGGCCCTCGCACGCGGCCTGGCCTCGATCCTCGGGCGCCGACCGCCCCGCTCCGAGCGCAGCGCCGTCCTTCGGGTGGCCCGGGTGGCGGCCGCCGGATCGGGCTTCGTGCCCAACACCCCGCTCGTGGCCCTGATGGTGCCGAGCATCGAGCAGTGGGCGCGCCGACATGGCATCAGCTCGTCACGCCTCCTCATGCCGCTGTCGTACGCGGCCGTCCTCGGCGGGGTCATCACCGTGCTTGGCACCTCCACCAACCTCGTCGTCAACGGGTTCCTCGACGATGCCGGGCTCGAACCTTTCGCCGTGTTCGCCATCACGCCCGTCGGCCTCCCGGTCGCCATCATCGGCGTCATCACGCTCATCCTCCTGGCACCCGTGCTCCTGCCCCGGCGGTCCACCCCCGGCGACGACGTCTCGGGCAACGGGCGCCAGTACACGATCGAGATGGTCGTCACCGCCGGCGGGCCCATCGCCGGCAACAGCGTGGCCGCGGCCGACCTCGCCGACGTCGACGGCGTGATCCTCGCCGAGGTCGACCGGCTCGGCGAGCTCGTCCACCCCGTCGACCGAGACTTCGTCCTCGAACCTGGCGACCACCTGCTCTTCGTCGGCAACATCGACCGGGTGCACGACCTCGAGAAGCTCGACGGCCTCGTCACCACCCACGACCAGTTCGCCATCGACTCCGGCCCCGACCGCAGCCACATGTTCGAAGCCGTCGTCAACGGTTCGGGCCCGCTCGCCGGCCTCACCCTCAAGCAGCTCGAGTTCGCCGAACGCCATGGCGCCACCGTCATCGCCATCCACCGCTCCGGCGACCCGGCCCGGGGTCAGCTGAGCGACCTCGTCCTGCGCGGCGGCGACGTGCTCGTGCTCGTCGCCGAAGACGGCTTCCGCTTGCGCACCCGCGACCTCCCCGACTTCCTCGTCGTCGCCCCCATGGAGGCGTCGGCGCCGGTGCGACGGCCGGGTGCGCGCATCGTGCAACTCGTCGTGCTGGCGCTCATCGTCAGCACGGGCACCGGTCTCGTCGACCTCACCGTCGCGTCGATCGCCGGAGCCTTCGCCCTGGTGCTCACACGGGTCGTGTCGCCCAGCGAAGCCCGCCGGTCGGTCAACTTCGACGTCATCGGCATGGTGGCGCTCAGCTTCGGACTCGGCGCCGCCGCCGCCGCCAGCGGCCTCGCCACCTCGTTCGCCGGCGAGCTCACCCGCATCGGCGATCCCTTCGGGCACCTCGGCGTGCTGATGGCGATCATGGTGGCGACGCTCGTGCTCACCGAACTGCTCACCAACAACGCCGCCGCCGCACTCATGTTCCCCGTGGCCGCCGCAATCTCCGTCGACACCGGCACCGACCTGCGGGCCCTCGCCCTCGGCGTGCTCGTCATGGCGTCGTGCTCGTTCCTCAGCCCCATCGGCTACCAGACGAACACGATGGTGTGGAGCATCGGCGGCTACCGGTTCTCCGACTTCACCCGCCTCGGCATCCCGCTCACCCTCGTCGTCTTCGCCACCACCGCCGTCACAATCCCGGTCTTCTTCCCCCTGGCCGGCTGATTCGCCCGTATCGTCCTGCCCGTCCCCGACATCCACCGACACAAGAACAACAACCACCACACCACCACGGCAGCGGCCCCATGTCCCTCAACTCGTCCTCGTCGAGATGGAGTCCCCTCGCCATCGGCGGACTCGTCGTCATCGTCGTGCTCGCTGTCGTGGCGGGCGTGTTCGTCGGGGTCAACATCGCCGATGACGACGAGGGTCGTTCGGACTCCGCCTCGGGCGGCCTCGGCGACCTGCTCGCCGCCGCCACCACCACGACCACGAGCACATCCACCACCGAGGCCATCCCGCTGTCGTTCACCGCCGAGCAGATCGCGGTCGAGTTCGGCTCGGCGGTCTGGCGGGTGCAGTCGGAGGGCTGCGGCGAGGCCTGGACCGGCACCGCCTTCGCCATCGGCCCCGACCTGCTCGTCACCAACCACCACGTGGTCTCCAACGACCCGACCCCCGAGCTCATCAGCCGCAACGGCGACACCATCGACGCCACCGTCATCGGATGGTCGGAGCGGCCTGACCTCGCCATCCTCGAGGTCGACACCGAGCTCGACGAGTGGCTGAAGTGGTCGCCCACCGACGAGATCAACGAAGGCGAACGGCTCGTCGTTCTCGGCTACCCCGTGCCCGACACCGACTTCACCGTCACCCCCGGATCGGTCATCTCGTTCCAACGGCGCTCCGACGTCCGCGAGGCCATCCGCTCCGACGCCGCTATCGACCGCGGCAACAGCGGCGGCCCCGCCCTCGACGCCAGCGGACGGGTGATGGGCGTCGTCACCGAGATGGCCACCAACGACGGCGGGTTCCAGCTCGTGCCGCTGATCTTCACCCACGACGCCCTCGCCGACACCATCAGGGGCATCCTCGCCGACCCCGACGTGCCCGAGGCGCAGTGCGGCGACGCCGACGATTGGGGCAGCGAGCCGGTGCCCGACGAGTTCGACGAGGCACCCGCCACGTGGGAATCGGGCGCCGAACGGTATGGCGACCACCCGGTGCTCGACGGGCTGTGGGA
>JAENWR010000064.1 GCA_016649895.1 Acidimicrobiia bacterium
ATGTTGGTGCCGGGGCCGAAGATGGCGGCCACGCCCGCACCTCGCAGGGCGTCGTGGTCGAGCCGGCGGCCATCGTGGAGGACGAGGCCCAGGGGCTGCGTGCCCTCTACGTCGCGCTCACCCGCTCCACCAAGCGGCTCGCCGTCGTGCACGCTCGCCCCCTGCCGGAGTTCCTCGCCGAGTGACGGAGGCTGCCGCTCACCCGTCGCGGCGGGGTTATCCCACGAGCTGCGGCGGGTAACGGGTGCGGCGCGGCCGTCGCCGCGCCGACCCAGGAGGAAACATGGACGCACTGATGTTGCTCACGGCCGACCACAACCGGGTGCGCGGCCTGTTCGCACGGTTCGAAGAGGCCAAGGAGGCCGGGGACACCGAGACCATGGGCATGCTCTGCCGCAAGGTCTTCGACGAGCTCGACGTGCACACCACGATCGAAGAGGAGATCTTCTATCCGGCGGTGCGCGACGCCAGCGAGGACATCGCCGAGACCGTCGACGAGGGCATCGAGGAGCACCATGTCGTGAAGGTGCTGATGGACGAGATCCGCCAGCTCGAGGTGGGTGCCGACGAGTGGGTCGCCAAGATGACCGTCCTCATCGAGAACGTGGAGCACCACGCCGAGGAAGAGGAGACCGAGCTCTTCCCCGAGGTCCGCTCCGCCATGGCCGACTCGCTCGCTGCGCTGGCCGAGCAGCTCGAGTTGATGAAGGCCCAGCTCGGCGCCCCGACGCTGGCCGACAAGATCGACCTCACCACGACCGACCTCGAGAAGCTCGCCCGCAAACAGGAGATCCCCGGCCGCTCGAAGATGGACCACGACGAGCTGGCCGCCACCGTCGCCCTGGCCTGATCCCACCGCCGCTCGGTGCCCGTCATGCTCGGCGGGCCCGGCCGTGCGGTGGCACGCTGAAGCCATGACGTGGCTCGATGGCCTCACCCACGCCGAACGCCAGTGCCTGCGGCCACAGGCCCAACCGCGGTCGATGTCGCCGATGCTCGCCACCCTGTCCCGCGACCACGGCGACCGCGCCGATTGGGTCTACGAGCGCAAGCTCGATGGTCAGCGGGTGGTGGCGTACTGCGATGGCGCCGACGTACGCCTGCGGTCGCGCACCGACAAGTCGGCCGACGGGTCGTACCCCGAGATCATCGATGCTCTCCACGAGCAGGTGCACAGCGACTGCATCCTCGACGGCGAGGTGGTGGCGTTCGACGGCGCCGCCACCTCGTTCTCGCGCCTCCAGGGGCGGATGCAGCAGCACGATGCCGCCGTGTCGCGCCGCAGTTCCGTGCCCGTCACGTTCTACGTCTTCGACGTCGTGCACCTCGACGGCATCGACCTCAGCGGACTCCCGCTGCGCCGTCGCAAGGTGCTGCTGCGCGAGGCGGTCGACTTCGGCGGTCGGGTCCGCTTCACCACGCATCGCAACGGAGGTGGCACCGAGATGCTGGCCGGGGCGTGTGCGAAGGGCTGGGAGGGGGTCATCGCCAAGCGGGCCGACTCGACCTACCAGTTCCGGCGTTCGCCCGATTGGCTGAAGTGGAAGTGCGAAGCGGGCCAAGAGCTGGTCATCGGCGGGTTCACCGAACCGAAGGGATCGCGGCACGCCTTCGGGGCGTTGCTCGTCGGCTACTTCGACGGCGACGACCTCGTCTACGCGGGCAAGGTCGGCACCGGGTTCGACGGAGCGCTGCTCCGCTCGCTCGGTGCCCAGCTGCGCGAGATCGAACGACCCGAGCGTTCGTTCGGCCCCCATGTCGCCCTGCCGAAGCGCGACGTGCACTGGGTGGAACCCCAGCTCGTCTGCCAGGTGGCGTTCACCGAGTGGACCGGCGACGGGCAGCTCCGCCACCCCCGCTTCCTGGGGCTGCGCAACGACAAGCGAGCGGCCGACGTGGTGCGCGAGTCGGGAGCGACCCCGTGACGAGCCGCAAGATCGGGGGTGGCGAGGTTCAGCTCACCAGCGGCGACCGGATCTACTTCCCCGCCATCGGGCTCACCAAGGCCGCGGTGGTCGACTACTACGAGCGTGTCGCCGAGCGGATGGTGCCGCACCTCGAAGGGCGGCCCCTCGTGATGCAGCGCTTCCCCCACGGCATCGGCGGAGAGGGGTTCATGCACAAGGAGGCGCCCGACCACTTCCCCGAGTGGATCCGCCGCGTCGAGCTGGCGAAGGAGGGCGGCACGATCACCCACGCCGTCGTCGACAGCCCAGCCGCCCTCGTCTACGTCGCCAACTACGGGTGCATCACGCCGCACGTGTGGACGAGCCGGATCGAGCCGCCCGGGGTCGAGCACCCCGATCAGATGATCTTCGACCTCGACCCCGACGGCGACGACCTCGCCGCGGTCCCCATGGCGGCGGGGGCGGTGAAGGCGCTGCTCGACGAGATGGGTGTTGCCGCCTACGCGAAGTCGTCGGGCTCCCGCGGCATCCACATCCACGTGGTGCTCGACCGCTCGGCCGAGTTCGATGCCGTCAAGGCGCTGTCGCGGGCGATCGCCGACGAGGTTGCGGCGCGGCATCCCGATCGCCTCACCACCGCGGTGCGGAAGGTCGAGCGCAAGGGGCGTCTGTTCATCGACACGCTCCGTAACGCATACGCCCAGCACGCGGCGGCCACCTACGCGATCCGCCCGCTGCCCACGGCGCCGGTGGCGGTTCCGATCGACTGGGACGAGGCCACCAGCGCTCGCTTCGACGCGGCGCGGGTCACGGTCGGCAACGTGTTCCGACGGCTCGGTCAGAAGCACGATCCGTGGGCGGACATGTGGGGCTCGGCGGTGTCGCCCCAATCGATCTACGAGGCGTACGAAGGGGTGCGTGGCGCGCGTTGATCCAGCACAGCGCGGACGGGTGGTGCTACACTGTGCTACGTGAAGGAGATCACGCACCGTGAGATGCGGAACGACAGCGCAGAGGTGCTCCGCCGCGTTGCCGGAGGCGAGACGATCCTGGTGACCAACCGGGGTCAGCCAGCAGCCGTGATCGGCCCTCCATCGGGCGACGCGTTGTCGCTCCTGTCGGCCCAGGGCCTGCTGCGCGAGGCCCTCGAGCCTCCCAGCGGGCTCCGTTCGATCACGCGGACGAAGGCCACGAAGTCGACGGCGGAGATCATCGCCGACCTCCGAGGCCGCTGGTGAAGCTCTCGTACGTCGACACCTCGGCTGCCCTCAAGCTCGTGGTCGCCGAGGCCGAGTCGGCTGCGCTCGTCGAGGGCCTGTCCGCCGATCGGCGTCTGGTCGCGTCGTGGCTCCTTCACACCGAGATGCATTGTGCTGCCGGACGACATCCCGACGACGTCGACATCACGGCCGTCCAGAAGGTGCTCAACACGGTGAACCTCGCCGACCTGACCCGTGGCGACATGATCGCCGCCGGCACGCATGCTCCGCTCAGGTCGAACGATGCCCTCCACTTGGCGGTTGCGATCCGGCTCGGCAGCGACGAGATGGTGACCTACGACGGCGAGCTCGCCAGCGCGGCGCAGGCCGCCGGTCTGACGGTCTTCGCTCCGGGCCCCTAGCCAACCCCTAGGCATGTGGCCGGCGCGGCGCCCGCCACCGCGCGACAGCACCGACGGGATTGGCCAGGGCGGGGGCCGGGTAGCCCGCGGCGGTCCCCCGTGAGAGGGGACCGACTCTCCCCAGGAGGATTCCCCGTGAACCACAGCGTCGACATCGACCTCCCCGTCCGGACGGTCTACGACCAGTGGACCCAGTTCGAGGACTTCCCACTGTTCATGAAGCACGTCAAGGACGTGCGCCAGACCGATGAGACCACGCTTGAGTGGACGGCGAAGATCTCCGGCATCAAGCGCAGCTGGACAGCCGAGATCACCGAGCAGACCCCCGACCAGCGCATCGCCTGGCACTCGGTCGACGGCACCAAGCACGGCGGCGTCGTCACGTTCCACGCGCTGTCCGACGACACGACCCGGGTGATGGTGCAGCTCGACGTCGACCCTGAGGGTTTCCTCGAGAAGGTGGCCGACTGGGGTGGGTACGTCTCGGATCGCAGCAAGAAGGACCTCGAGCAGTTCAAGGACTTCATCGAGAGCCGCGGCCGGGCCACCGGGGCATGGCGGGGCGATGTCGAGCGCGACTCGATGCACGACCTCCACTCCCGCGAGGAGTCGCTGCGCGATCTCTCCGACGCCGAGCTCGCGGCGCGGGCCGAGGCGTGCGGCGTCGAGCGGCCGCTCGACCGGCCCCGAGACTGGATCGTGTCGGCGGTCGCCCACCAGGAACACGAGGAGCACACGGTCTCCTAACCGCGCTCAGGCCCGAGCTCGGATGCGTCAGGGCAGGAGGTCGAGCAGGTAGGCCCAGCCGCTGTCGGCGGCCCGGGGCACCACGTGGTCGGCTCGGGCGAGGGCCTCGGGATGCGAATCGGTGGGGGCCACCGCCACGAGTGCGCCATCGAGCAGCTCGAGGTCGTTCGGTCCGTCGCCGATGGCGAGCACCTTCGACGGGTCGAGCCCTCGGTGGCGGCAGAACGCCTCGACGCCGTTCCACTTCGACAGTTCGGGCGGGGCGACGGTGACGGTGAGGAGCCCGGGGGCGTACTGCCGCTCGACCGATACATGCGGGTTGGCGATCGGGGTGAGGACATCCTCGAGCCCCTCGACAGCCGACGGGGGAAGCGCCAGGACGCTGAAGGCGAGCACGGGATGCTCGTCGATCACGGCATGGAGGCCGGCGGGTCGCACCCACTCGCCGAACGACGCGAGGTGGTCGGGATGGGTGGAGGGGGCGTCGCCCACGAAGACGTCGACCTCAGGGTGGTCGACGTAGACGCACGGCTCGATCCCGGCCGAGAGGTGGGCGTCGAGGACCTGGTGGGCTACGTCGGGGGCGAAGGCGTGCTGGAAGATGCGGTCCCCGTTGGCCAGATCGACCACCATCGCCCCGTTCAACACCACCACCGGGGGACGCAGGCCGAGCCGCGCGAGGGGGGCGCGGGCCGATGCGAGGCGGCGGCCGGTGGCGACGAGCAACGGGTAGCCGCGTCGGTCGAGCTCGGCGATGGCGGCGACGGTGGCGGGGTGCAGCTCGTTCTGGCGCTCCCACAGCGTGCCGTCGAGGTCGGTCACCACCAGGTCGATCGCTGCCACCGCAGGACCCTCGCCGGTTCCTCGAGAAACCGCAAGACAGATCACGATTGCGGACGAGATCTGGCCGCATGCTGGCGGAGACTTCGGTGGTGGGTGAGAGACGCTCACAGAACGACACGAGGTGAACCCCATACCCGGAAACGCCCCCCTCCTCACCGACGAGCGCAGCCTCCTCCTCGCCTACGTGGCCCAGCAGCGCGATGGCCTCCGCAACGCCGCCTTCGGCCTCACCGACGAGCAGGCCCGGCGGGTGCCCACCGCCGGCCAGCTCTCCATCGGCGGCCTCATCAAGCACGTGGCCCACACCGAGCGCGGCTGGATCGACATGGTCGAGCAGCGCCCCACGTCATCGACCCAGGACGTCTACGTCGACAGCTTCGCCCTCGGTGCCGACGACTCGCTCGCCGACGTCCTCGCCGGACTCGACGCCGTGGCGGCCGAGACCGAGCGGGTCATCGGCGCCATCGACGACCTCGGCCAGGCGGTGCCGGTGCCAAAGGGCGTGCCGTGGTACCCGCAGGACATCGAGGCGTGGTCGGTGCGCTGGGTGCTGTTGCACCTGGTCGAGGAGATCGCCCGTCACGCCGGACACGCCGACATCGTCCGCGAGTCGATCGACGGCGCCACGATGTACGAGCTGATGGCCGCAGCCGAGGGATGGCCCGCCACCGACTGGCTGACGCCATGGGAGCCGACCTCGACCGCTGCTGGGGCCTGACCGTGGCCGCCGGCGATACTTGGCCGATGGGTCTCGCCGTCGCCGCCATCTCCGACCAGCACCGCGCCTTCATCGAGGCTCAGCACCTGTTCTTTGTGGCCACCGCCCCGTCGGGCGATGACGGGCACGTCAACCTGTCGCCGAAAGGCTACGACACGCTCGTAGTTCGAGGGCCCAACGAGGTGGCCTACCTCGACCTCACCGGGTCCGGGGCCGAGACCATCGCCCACCTGCGTCAGAACGGCCGCATCACGTTCCTGTTCTGCGCATTCGAGGGGAAGCCGAACCTGTTGCGCCTGCACGGGCACGGCCAAGTCGTGGCGCCAGGCGAGGCCGAGTTCATCGAGCTCGCCGGGCTCTTCCCCAGCCACCGCGGTGCCCGTGCGGTCATCGTCGTCGAGGTCGACCGGGTCTCCACCTCGTGTGGCTACTCGGTTCCGTTCATGTCCTTCGAGGGCGATCGCCCCACCCTCGACGAGTGGGTCGCCCGCAAGTCCGAGGACGATCTCGTCGAGTACCGGGCGACGAAGAACGCCACCTCGATCGACGGACTCCCGAGCATCGGTTCCGACGAGCTCGCCGGCTGACGCCCTGGTGCGAACCGGGTGGCAGGTGACATCGCGCCGTCAGCTCGCGGCGTCGATCTGGCGCCGCACGGCCTCGGGGTCGGCGACGCCGATCACGAGGGTGTCGTAGCGCTGGTCGGCGAGCGAGATGCGCAGCGCTGGCTGGTGGCGACGCACGCTGACGTACTGGCGGTCGCCACGGGCCCGCCACGTGCCGATCTTGCGCACCCCCGGCAGGCCCAAGCCCGGCGCTCTGATGCCGCGGGGCGCGTGAAGGCCCCGCGGCACCGTCACCACCAGCGTGATGGCGGCGAGGGGCACGGTGATGTCGCCGAGCAGGCCGGCCACCTTCTCGCCCCGCGAGAGGCGCACCGAGAGGACGTCGTCGGAGACCACGATGGTTGCCATGGCTCCCATCCTGGCGCCTCCCACCGGGTTCCTGGTACGTCAGCCGCGCCGCAGGTCACGCCCCCGGCCGGCTGTCACAGCGTCTGGGTAGCGTGACGGTGTGACCTTGGAGCGGTTCTCACCGCCGGTGCGGGCGTGGTTCGACACGAGCTTCCCCGAGCCCACCGCCGCGCAGTCGAAGGGTTGGGAGGCCATCGCCAGCGGCGAGCACGCGCTGATCCTGGCCCCCACCGGTTCAGGCAAGACGCTGGCGGCGTTCCTGTGGGGCATCGACCGCCTGGCCAACGAGCCGGTGCCCGAACCGATCCGACGCACCCGCATCGTCTACCTGTCGCCGCTGCGGGCGCTGGCGGTCGACGTCGAGCGCAACCTGCGGGCCCCGCTCATCGGTATGAGCCTGGCAGCCGAGCGCCTTGGCCTCACGGTGCACGTCCCCACCGTCGGTACCCGCACGGGCGACACGCCTCCCGACGAGCGCCGGCGCCTGGTTCGCAACCCGCCCGACATCCTCATCACCACCCCCGAATCGCTCTACCTCATGCTCACCTCGCAGGCGCGCGAGACGCTCGCCGGGGTCGACACCGTCATCGTCGACGAGATCCACGCCTTGGCGCCCACCAAGCGCGGCAGCCACATGTCGCTCACGCTCGAGCGACTCGAGGAGGTCACCGAACGCTCCCCGCAGCGCATCGGCCTGTCGGCCACCCAACGGCCGCTCGACGAGATCGCCCGCTTCCTCGGCGGACGCGACGATCGGGGCGTCGCCCGTCCGGTCACCATCGTCGACGCCGGCACCACCAAGGAGCTCGACATCGAGGTGGTGGTGCCCGTCGACGACATGGGCAGCCTGGGCGAGGTCATCGACGTGCCCGCCGACGGTCGGGCTGCGGCGGGCCCGGTCCACCGGTCGATCTGGCCCTCGATCCACCCCAAGGTCCTCGAGCTCATCCAGCAGCACCGCTCCACGCTCGTGTTCGTCAACGCCCGTCGGCTGTCCGAGCGCCTGGCCACCCGGCTCAACGAACTGGCGCTCGATGGCGAGAACCGATCGGCCGAGGCCGAGGGCCGCCCGCCCGCCGAGGGCACCGAGCTGGTGAAGGCGCACCACGGGTCGCTGTCGCGCGAGCGGCGCCTGGTCATCGAGGACGAGCTGAAGCGGGGCGATCTGCGCGGGCTCGTGGCCACCAGCTCGCTCGAGCTCGGCATCGACATGGGCGCGGTCGACCTCGTCATCCAGGTCGAGTCGCCCGGCGCGGTCTCCACCGGACTGCAGCGCATCGGCCGCGCCGGCCACCAGGTGGGCCAGCCCAGCCGCGGCCGCATCTTCCCCAAGCACCGAGGCGACCTCGTCGAGGCCGCCACCGTCGTGCGTCGCATGCACGAGGGGCTCATCGAGCACACGCGCTACCCCCGCAACACGCTCGACGTCCTGGCCCAGCAGATCGTGGCGATGGTGGCGATGGAGGACTGGCACCTCGACGACCTGTCCCGCGTCATCCGTCGGTCGGCCACCTTCGCCGAGCTCTCCGACGACGTGCTCCACGCCACCCTCGACCTGCTGGCCGGTCGCTACCCGTCCGACGAGTTCGCCGAGCTGCGCCCTCGCATCGTCTGGGACCGGGTCGACGGCAACATCCGGGCCCGGGCCGGTGCGCAGCGGCTGGCGGTCACCAGCGGCGGAACCATCCCCGATCGTGGCCTGTTCGGCGTGTTCTTGCCCGATGGCACCCGGGTGGGCGAGCTCGACGAGGAGATGGTCTACGAGAGCCGGGTCGGTGAGACCTTCCTCCTCGGGGCGACGACGTGGCGCATCCAGGACATCACCCACGAGCGGGTCGTCGTCATCCCGGCGCCGGGGCAGCCGGGGAAGATGCCGTTCTGGCACGGCGACCGTCCCGGTCGGCCACTCGAGCTCGGCCGGGCCATGGGTGAGATGGTGCGCGAGCTGCGGGCGTCGTCACCCGAGGTGGCGCTGGCCCGCCTGCGCGAGCACCACGGCCTCGATGAGTTCGCCGCCCAGAACCTGGTCGCGTACCTCGACGAGCAGGCTGAGGCCACCGGCGTGGTGCCCGACGACCGCACCATCGTGGTCGAGCGCTTCCGCGACGAGATCGGCGACTGGCGGGTGTGTGTCCTCACGCCGTTCGGAGCGCAGGTGCACGCCCCGTGGGCCATGGCTCTGCGCGGCCGCCTGCAGGAGCGGTGGGGCGTCGACATCGACCTCATGTGGAGCGACGACGGCATCGCGGTGCGCTTGCCCGAGGCCATCGACGAGCTGCCCCTCGACGAGCTGCTGATCGACCCCGAGGAGATCCGCGACCTCGTCGTGCGCGAGCTGCCCAACACGGCGATGTTCGCCTCGCGCTTCCGCGAGTGCGCGGCGCGGTCGCTCCTCCTGCCGCGTCGGCGCCCCGACCAGCGAACTGCTCTGTGGCAGCAGCGCCAGCGGGCCGCCGATCTCCTGCGCGTCGCATCGGCCTATCCCACGTTCCCGGTGTTGCTCGAGACCACCCGAGAGCTGCTCAACGACGTGTTCGACGTGCCGGCGCTGCGCGAGGTCCTGTCCGACCTACGGGCCCGCAAGGTGCGGGCGGTGGCGGTCGAGACGCCCCGGTCGTCTCCCTTCGCCCAGTCGCTGCTGTTCGGCTGGATCGGGCAGTTCATGTACGACTACGACGCGCCGCTGGCCGAGCGGCGCGCCGCAGCGCTGGCCCTCGACCGCGACCTGCTGCGCGAGCTGCTCGGTGCCGAGGAGCTGCGCGACCTGCTCGACCCGGGGGCTCTGCGCGATGTCGAGGCCGACCTGCAGCGCCTCACCGACGGCCGCCGGGCGCGCGACCGCGACGAGCTGCACGACATCGTCAGGGTCATCGGTCCACTGTCGGTCGACGAGCTGGTCGAGCGGGCCGAGGGCAGCACCGACGACGTGGCCGCCTGGGTCGCCCAGTTGGTCGACGAGCGCAGGGCCTACGAGGTGGTGGTGGGAGGCGAGCCCCGGGTGGCGGCCACCGACGATGCCGCCCGCCTGCGCGACGCCCTCGGCATCGCGGTGCCCCAGGGGCTGCCCGTGGCGTTCACCGACCCGGTTCCCGATCCGCTGGGCGATCTGGTGGCCCGCTACGCCCGCACGCACGGGCCGTTCCTCACCGTCGAGGTGGCCGAGCGACTGGGGTCCGACCGTGGTCGCGTCGGGCAGATCCTCGACCGCCTCGAGGTCGACGGGCGCGTGGTGCGGGGCGAGTTCCGTCCCGCCGGCACCGAGCGCGAGTGGTGCGATCCCGACGTGCTGCGTCAGCTCCGCCGCCGGTCGTTGGCCGTTCTGCGCAACGAGATCGAGCCCGTCGACGGTTCGGCGTTGGCTCGCTTCCTGCCGTTGTGGCAAGGGGTGGGCGCGGCTCGGCGGGGGCTCGACGCGCTGGTCGAAGTCGTCGCCCAGCTCCAGGGTGCGGCCATCCCGGTGTGGGTGCTCGAGAGCGATGTGCTGCCCGCCCGCATGCTCGACTACCGCCCGTCCGATCTCGACGCCCTCTGCACCGCCGGCGAGGTCGTGTGGATCGGGGCGGGTGCGCTCGGCGCCACCGATGGCCGAGTTCGCCTCCTGTTCCGTGACCAGGCTGGGCTGTTGGTCGCGCCGGCCACGGGCGACACCACGGCCGACGACACCCCTGCCGAGCCGGTGCACCAAGCCCTTCTCGGCCACCTCAGCCAGCGGGGAGCCTCGTTCTGGCCCGACCTGCAGCGTGCAGCGGCAGCGGCCGAGCTGCCATACGACGACGAGACGGTGCTCGCCGCGCTCTGGGACCTCGTGTGGGCGGGGCTTGTCACCAACGACTCGCTGGCGCCGCTGCGCGCCAGCGGCACTCGCACCGGCCGTACGCCCGCGGCGTCGACCCGGCGCAAGGGCCCGCGTGCGGGGCGGCTGGCCCGGCTGGGTCCTCCGTCGGCGGCCGGACGTTGGTCGCTCGTCGCGCCGCTGCTCGAGCCGCTGCCCACGCCCACCGAAGCGGTCCACGCGCGGGCCGGCCAGCTCCTCGAACGCTATGGCGTGCTCACCCGCGAGGCCGCCCTCGGCGAGGGGTCCGAGGGTGGGTTCGCCGGCGTCTACCCGGTGTTGAAGGCGCTCGAGGAACGCGGGCAGATCCGGCGGGGCTACTTCGTGGCGGGCCTGGGCGCCGCGCAGTTCGCGCTTCCGGGCGCGGTCGACCGGCTGCGTGCGGTGCGCGAGGTCGGCGAGGACGGCCAGCCCGTCGTGCTCGCCGCCACCGATCCGGCCCAGCCGTACGGAGCCGCTCTGGGGTGGCCCGTCTCCGGAGGCCGGCCGGCGCGCGCCGCGGGAGCGTTCGTCGTCCTGGCATCGGGCATGCCTGTGGTCTACCTCGAGCGCGGCGGCCGCTCGATCGTCACCTTCGACGGACACGAGCGGGTCGACTGGCCCTCGGCGCTCGCGGGCCTCGTCGAGCGGGGCCGCTTCCGTGCCCTCGAGATCGGAAAGGTCGACGGGGAGCCCGTCGCCGGCTCCGAGGTGGCCGAACGGCTCCACGGCGCCGGTTTCGTCACCGGCTACCGCGGCCTCGTGCGCCGAGCGTCGCGAGGTGGTCGCTAGTGTGCCGACACCACGACAGGGGAGCTCGGATGGCGCGCAGGGCGATGTTGGTGCTCGCGATGGTGATGGCGTTGGTGCTCGGCGCCTGCGGTGACGACGACGCAGAGACCACGGTGTCGACCTCCGATGACGTGTCGACCAGCTCGACGGCTCCCACGACGTCGCCGCCCGACCCGACGACCACGTCGAACGACACCAGCGCCACCGGCTCCACGGAGGACCCTCCGACCACCTTGCCCGCAGGCGACGTTCCCGAGGTCGACCTCGCGGGCGACGGCCTGGTGCTCGTGGGCGACGACACGGTGCTCCTTGCGTTCGACATCTCCGAGGCAGAGGTGTTGGACGGTCTCGTGGCGGCCTTGGGCGAACCCGACGGCGCGGGACCCGAGGAGGAGTGCCCGGCCGGGCCTGCCGACTTCGCTCGCTTCTCTGCGACTGGGCTGTCGCTGACGTTCCAAGGTGGGAACTTCGTCGGTTGGTCGGCTCGACCCACTGCCAGCCTCGAGACGGCCGAGGGCATCGGTGTGGGTTCGACGGTGGGCGAGCTCACCGCCGCCTACCCAGAGACGACCATCAAGGAGTCGAGCCTGGGTTGGGAGTTCTCAGCTGGAGGCCTGTACGGGGTTGCCAGCAGCGACACGGACGGCGGTGTCATCGAGACGATGTGGGCCGGCACCACCTGCATCTTCCGCTGATCGGACGGCCGCTCATGGACTCCACCCGCATCGACAAGTGGCTGTGGTCGATCCGCCTCTGCACGACGCGGTCCGATGCCACCGAGCTCTGCCGCGGCGGCCATGTGCGCGTCAACGGCCGTCCGGCCAAGCCGGCCACCACCGTCACGTTGGGCGACCGGGTCGAGGCAAGGGTGCATGGGCGCGACCGCATCGTCGAGGTCGCCCGTGTCATCGACAAGCGCGTGGGCGCTCCGGTCGCGCAGGAGTGCTACGTCGACCACTCGCCACCGCCACCGGAGCACGAGCCGGGGTCGGGGGGCGACCGTGACCGTGGTGCAGGACGTCCCACCAAGCGCGACCGCCGTCAGCTCGATCGGTTCCAGACCCGCAAGCGCTGACCAGACCCACAAGCGCTGAGACGCGACGAGCGCCCTGCCGGCACATGGCTGGCCAGGCGCGGAACCGCCCGACCCTTCGTGGCTCGGGGCGGGCGGTCGTCGCTCATGATTTGTGAGAGGAGACGCCGATCTCGCTGCGCACCCACGTCCTTGTGGATGGCGCGCCGGCCGACGGTCTACGGCTGAGAAGCTACGGCTCAGAGCAGGATGATGAGGAGGATGATGACGAGAAGAAGGGTGCCGAGTCCGATGTACACGGGGGTGCTCCTGGATGGTCGATGGGGACCGCCCCCGGCTACCCGCGGCCCGAACCGCACAAACCGTGCCGCGCGCATGGGTTGAGCCGATCGACCGAGCCACAGCGTCCCGTGGGCCCGCATCCGAGGAAACCGCGGCGCCTCGTCCGCGCCGTCATCGCCGTCGCCGACGCTGTCGGCCGTCTGCTTCTCCGGGCCGCTCGTCCGCACCCACCTCGGCGAAGCACGTGCGGCCACGGTGGTGGATCACCTTGGTCCGGGCCAGCTGCCGAGGATGCCGCCGCGGTCGATCTGTGCGGCGATGCCCTCGCTGGTCGCCATCTCGGCGGTGGTGAGGGGGATGGGGAGGCCAGTGGGCGTGGTCGACTCGGTTCCGAGGCTGCGCACCGCTCGTCGCCACGAGCGGAGGTCCCAGAGGGCGTGGTCGTCGCCGGTGGCGGCCCGGCGCATGCGGTCGGACCGCATGGCCATCTCGGCGGCGATCTCGTCGGTGGTGGACCACTGGCGCGAGTCCCCTGGTGAGGACACCGTCGTGGTCATCTTCAGCCGCGACGAGAGGACCCAGAACTGGTCGACGAGGAAGCCGGGGAGCCCGATGCGCAGGTGGCGCGACAGCCCGGCCGCAGGTCGCAGCTCGAACAGCGCCCGGGCGAGGGCCTCGGGGTGCCGGGTGGCGTTGAGCGCGGTGGCATCAGCCACGACGTCGCGCACGGCATCGGCGCGCCGATGTCCGAAGAAGGCGAGGAACGCGAACGGGATGAGCATCGGGTTGATAAAGCCGGGCATGAAGAGCAGCACGAAGCGCAACGATCCGATGAGCTGCGCGGCCGAGGCCCGCCGCACCCAGGGATCGGCGACCACCACGATCTGGGTGGCGAGGAGGGCCTCGAGCGAGTCGCGGCCGAGGGTGCGTTCGGCGCCGGTGGTGACCACCACGTAGGCGCCGTCGGGTCCGGGCAGGGCGGCGACGTTCGGGACGGGCTCCTCGATGGTGAGGACCTCGTAGCGCACGTAGGTGCCGGTGGCGATGGCGAGCTCGTCGGTGAGGTTGACCGTGCGGCCCGAGGTGGCGGTGGTGGCGCGGCGGATGCGCCCGGCTGCCCATCGCCCGAAGCGGCCGTGCGGGAACGTCCACATGACGACGAGGGCGATGGCAGGCGGAACCACGATGGCGGTGACGAGGAGCCGCCAGCCGAACCAGGTGCCGAAGCCATCTGCGGCGAAGGCCTGCCATGGCGACGTGACGATGGCGACGAACGGCAGGCACCATGGCAGCGCTGAGCGGATCATCGCGCCGAGGACGAGCAGCTTGGCCCGGGCTGGAAGCCCGATCACGGTCAGGTGGGCAGCAGCCGCGCGAGCGGGCCACCCGCATGCAGACGGACGAGCCGTGGGCTCACCGCGTAGTCGGCCGCGATCTCGTCGGTGGTGTCGCCGGCGGCCAATCGATGGAGCACCTCGTCCTCGGTGGGGGTGAGCGGGTGCACCCCGGGAGCCTCGTGACGGTCGAGCAGGCACCGGGCGACCGACGCGTCGATGAAGCCCTCGCCGCGTGCCAGTCCGCGCACGACCGCCAGCACGGCTGGCGCGGCGTCGCATGCCAACGCCCCGATTCCGCTGTCGACGATGGTGTCGGGGTCGAGACCGGCCACGTCGATGGCCACCGTGCGCGTGGCAGCCGACGCGACCGCCACCCGACGGGCCACCCCGAGCCCATCAGGATCGGCGCTGACCACCACGATGTCGGGTGCTCCCGAGGCGACCGTGGCATCAGCGTCGGCGGTCGCGACCACTCCGAACAGCTCGAGGTCGTCGGCGGCGTCGATGGCCTGGGCGACGCGGGCGCAGGCGTCGGTGGAGCCGACGACGAGCACCGTGGTGCGATGGCGAGGTTGCATGCGCTCAGTGTGCCCCGTCGATGGATGCCACGTCGTCGCTCAGGGGCTACTCGGTGGCGATCGCCTCGAGGACGTTGAGCTTGGCCGCTCGGCGAGCGGGGAGCACCGATGCCAGGACACCGAGGATCGCGAAGACGGCGACGATGACGACCAGCGACGTGACGGGGATGTCGTAGGTGCTGAAGCCCTGCGGGCCCAGCGCCTGCACCAGCGTGTAGCTGAGCGCCAGCGCGAGGAGCACGCCGAGGACGGTGCCGAGGAGGGCGATGATGGCCGCCTCCCACCGCACCGACGAGCGGAGCTGCGCTCGGGTCATGCCGACCGCTCGGAGCAGCCCGAGCTCACGGGTGCGCTCGTAGATCGACAGCGACAACGTGTTGGCGATACCGATGAGGGCGATGATGAGCGACAGCGCGAGCAGCCCGTAGATCACGTTCAGCGCGGTGTTGAGCTGCGCGGCGATGCTGCCGAGGAACTCGTCGCGATCCTGGACGATGACGGTCACGTACGGCTCGATGGCCTCCTCGATCGATGCCTGCAGCTCCTCGACGTCGACGCCGTCGGCCGCGCTGACGAACACGATGCCGTCGGTCTGGTTGGGCACGTTCGTCGACCAGTCCTCGTGGCTGATCGTGTAGAGCCCGAGCAGCTGCGGGTCCTCGCTGAGGGCGACGACCTCGACCTCGGCCGTGCTGCCGGTGGGGAAGGTGAGGGTGATGGTGTCGCCGATCGCGATGTCGCGCTCGTCGGCCTGGCGCGCGTCGACCACGATGCCGCCGGGGCGCAGGTCGGAGAGCGACCCTTCGGCCATCTGCACCTCGACGGCCTCGGGGTACACCTCGGGGTCGACGGCCCCCATGAACGTGGTGGAGTTGCTTCCGTCGGGCATCGTGAGCTGCACGAGCCCCTGGCGCACCGACGCCACGCCGGCGACGTCGTCGCGTTCGGCGATCATCGTGCTCACCTCGAGCGGGATGCCGACGTCGAACGATTCCGACTGCAGGATGAGGTCGGCCTTGAGCCCGCGGGTGATCTGGTCGTCGATGGAGGCTCGGGCCGACTCGGCGAAGATCGTGATGAAGCCCACGAGGGCGACGCCGATCATCAGCGCGGCAGCGGTGGAGGCAGTGCGCTTCGGCGAGCGTGCTGCGTTCTCGCGCGCCAGGTGTCCAGGTGTGCCACGCAGCGCGGAGAGCGGTGCCCCGAAGAGCTTGGCGGCGGGCCGGGCGATGACCGGCCCGAGCACCACCAGAGCGACGAGGAGCAGAACCGCTCCCAGGCCGACCGATGGCAGCGCAGCGGAGTCGGGCGCTTCGCCGAACGCCGGCGTGAGCATGAAGAGCCCGAGTGCGAAGAGGATGATGCCGATGACGGCGCGCACCTTCGAGGTGCCCGACGCATCGGTGGCGACGTCGCGCAGCGCGGCGATGGGCGGGACGCGCGTGGCGCGCCATGCGGGGATCATGGCCGAGAAGAGGGTGACGCCCACACCGGCGATGAGGGCCCACACGACGGTGGCCGGAGCGATGACGACGCCGCTCGACGGCAGCTCGAGGCCGATGCTGTCGAGCAGAGCCACCAAGCCGATGGCGAGGCCGATGCCGGCCGCGATGCCGACGAAGGCGGCGATGAGCCCGACGAGGATGGCTTCGACCAGCACCGACACGAGTACCTGTCGGCGGGTGGCGCCGATGGCGCGCAGGAGGGCGAGCTCCTTTCCGCGCTGTGCCACCAGGATCGAGAAGGTGTTGAAGATGATGAACGAGCCGACCACGAGCGCGATGAGCGCGAAGATCAGCAGGAAGGTCGAGAAGAACGCCAGGCCCTCGCTGAACGAGTCGGAGAGCTCCTCGCTCGACTGCTCGCCGGTGATGGCCTCCCCGCCGGAGTCCTCGGGGAGCACGGAGTTGATGGCGTCGGCCAGCTCCGGCTGCTCCACCCCGTCGGCTGCGGTGGCGTAGATCAACTGGAACTGTCCGGGTAGCCCGGCGAGCTCCTGGGCCACGGTGGGAGTGAAGCTGGCCGTGACCGCGCCGGCGATCGAGTCGCGTCCCTTGATGGTGTAGATGCCGACGAGCGTGAAGGAGTCGCGACCGAGGGCGGAGGTGATCTCGACCTGGTCGCCGACGGCGAGGTCGGCGTCGTCGGTGGCTCCGCGGTTGAGGACCATCTCGTCGTCCGCTTCGACGCCGCGGCCATCGACGATCTCGTATCCGGAGAGGTCGCCGTTCGGGATGAAGGCCTCGAAGATGGTTGGGGCGCCGTTGGTCTGGCCGAGAGCCTCGCCCTCGGAGTCGAGGATGCGCCCGGACATCGACTGCACGTAGCCGGCGGCGTCCTCGACGCCGTCGACGCCGGCGACCGTGTCGACGAGCGAAGCGTCGACCGGCGCGCGGAGAGCCCCGAAGCCCGAGTCGAAGAGCTCGGGTCCGCGGACCTCGGCGTCGATGCCGACGGTGACCTCACCGACGAGCTCGTCGATCGAGTTGTCGAGCGTGTCGCCGAGGACGAAGGTGCCGGCCATGAACGCCACGCCGAGCAGCACGGCGACGGTGGTGGAGATGAGTCGTCGCTTGTGCTGCCACAGCGACCGGAGGGTGGTGCGCAGCACTAGCGACCCACCTCCAGGTGCTTCATCTGGTCGATGATGGCGTCGCGGTCGGGGGAGGCGAGGTCGTGGACGATGCGGCCATCGACGAGGAACACCACCCGGTCGGCGTAGCTGGCGGCCACCGGATCATGGGTGACCATCACGATCGTCTGGGCGAACTCGTCGACCGCCTGGCGCATGAAGTTGAGGATCTCGCTGCCGCTGTTGGTGTCGAGGTTGCCGGTGGGCTCATCGGCGAAGATGATCTCGGGCCGGCTGGCGAGGGCCCGGGAAACGGCCACTCTCTGCTGCTGGCCGCCCGACAGCTCGCTCGGGCGGTGCGTCAGGCGGTCGCCGAGGCCGACAGTCGTGATGACTCGATCGACCCAGCTGTCGTCGGGCTTGCGGCCCGCGAGCGACATCGGGAGCGTGATGTTCTCGATGGCGGTGAGGGTGGGGATCAGGTTGAACGCCTGGAAGACGAACCCCACCTTGTCGCGCCGGAGCGTGGTGAGCTTCTTCTCGCTCAACGACGACAGGTCGATGTCGCCGATGAAGACCTGCCCCGACGTGAGGGTGTCGAGGCCGGCGAGGCAGTGCATGAGCGTGGACTTGCCCGAGCCGGAGGGGCCCATGATGGCGGTGAAGCGGCCCTGCTCGAACTCGGCGTCGATCTCATCGAGGGCGACGACCCGGGTGTCGCCGCTGCCGTAGCTCTTGGTGGCGCGCACGGCCCGGGCGGCGATGCCGACCGGAGCCGGCATCGGGGCGTCAGTGTTCGGCTCGGTGGTGGTCATGGGGGGCTCTCCGTCGTCTCGTGGCACGGTCCGCAGCGCGGGATCGCGTGAAGCGCGGGCCGCCCACCCGCGAGTCGCCGACATTACGCGCAGGTGCGCCTCGATGTCGGGCAGTTGCGCCTCGCGTGACGTGAGTCACGGTGAGGGGGCACCCCTATGCTGGTGCGGTGCCCTGTCCCGCCTGCGCCTCCGCCACGCCCGACGGTGCACGCTTCTGCCCCTCGTGCGGGCACGAGCTGCAGGTGCAGGTCGACGAGCGCCGCATCGTCACCGTACTGTTCGCCGATCTCGTCGGTTTCACGGCCCTCTCGGAGCGCCGTGACCCCGAGCAGGTGAAGCTCCTCGTCGACGGCTGCTTCGAAGCGTTGGTCCACGACATCACGAGCTTCGGCGGCCGGGTCGACAAGATCGTGGGCGACGCCATCGTGGCGTTGTTCGGGGCGCCCGTGGCCCACGAAGACGATCCCGAGCGCGCGGTGCGCGCCGCCCTGCGCATGCAAGACACGCTCACCCGTCGATCGGCGGCGCTGTGGGCGTCGGTGCAGATGCGCATCGGGGTGAACACCGGCGAGGTGCTCACCGGGGCGTTGCGCGCCGGTGGCGACTACACCGCGATGGGCGATGTGGTGAACACGGCGTCGCGGCTCCAAACGGCCGCCGCTCCGGGCGAGGTGCTCGTCGGGCCGGCCACCCATGCCGCCACCGTCGACGCCATCGGCTACGACTCGGTCGGTCGGCTCGAGGTGCGGGGCCGAGGCGACGCCGTCGCGGCATGGCGGGCCGTGCGCACGCTGGTGCCGCCCGGTTACGGCCGTCGAAGCACCCGTGCGCCGCTCATCGGTCGCTCGGGCGAGCTCGGGCTCATCGGCCACGCCATCGACACCTGCGTCGAGCGTGGGCGTGCCGCGCTCATCACGCTCATCGGCGAGGCGGGCATCGGCAAGTCGCGCCTGGCGCGCGAGGTGAGCCACATGGCCGAGCAGCGCCACGGTGCCCTCGTTCTCCAGGGCCGGTCGGTCGCTTACGGCGAGTCCAACGTGTGGTGGCCGGTGGCCGAGGCGGTGCGCGGTGGGGTCGGCGCCAAGCTCAGCGATGCCCCGTCGGTGGTGCGCGAGCGCATCAGCGGGTCGCTCATCTCCACCCTCGGGCTGCTACCCGACGACGAGGAGGTCGAGCGGGTCACCAACGGTCTCGTCCACCTCATGGGAATCGACGGTCCGCTGCGCGGCATCGAGCCGCACCGGGCCCGCGAGGAGGTCACCCGTTCGGTGGTGCGGTTCATCGAAGGGCACCTGCAACGCCATCCGGTGATGATGGGCATCGCCGACCTGCATTGGGCGGGTGCGCCCGTGCGCGAACTGCTCGCCGACCTCCTCGAGCGACTCGTCGACACGCCGTTCATGCTCGTCACCACGGC
>JAENWR010000165.1 GCA_016649895.1 Acidimicrobiia bacterium
GCCACCAGCGCGACGGCGAGGTCCCCGAGCTCGGAGGCGGCTGCCTCGACCCTCGCCATGTCGCGGCCACAGATGGCGACGCGCACGCCGGCGGCCACCAGCGCCTTCGCGGTGCCCAACCCGAGCCCGGCCGACGACGCGGCGACGGCAGCGCGCTTCCCCTCGATCCCCAGATCCATGGGTCGCACCCTACGCCCGCCGCATGGGCAGGGCGGACGGCTCAGGAGGAGGAGGAGAGAGCCGCGAGGAGCTGCGCCTTGGTCATCGAGGATCGTCCGGGCAGGTTGGCGTCGGCGGCCAGCCGGTAGAGCTCGGCCTTGGTCATCTCCTCGAGCTCGGTGCGGCCCGACGAGCCCGCCGGGCGCGACTCCGACGATCGAGCCGGAGCAGGCGACGGCCGGCGGATCACCGCAGCGACCACCATGGCCACGACCGCCACCACGAACGCAACGGCGAGCACCCGCATGGGCGTGACGCGCTTGGGCGGTGCGGGCGGCGCCACGTCGGGGAGGGCGGCGGCCACGGCACGTGTGAACGCCACCCCTGCGGCATCGGCGACGTCCATCGCTCGTGCCTCGATCCGTTCGATCACCGGAGCTCCTCTCGACGAATGGGCCGCCTGCTACCCCGGACACGGGCACATCGCACCCCGATGTCCATCAGTAGGCACCGAGCTCGCGCAGGCGGTCGTCGGAGATGCCGAAGTGGTGGGCGCTCTCGTGGGCCACGGTGTGGGCGACACGCCGTCGGAGGTCGTCTTCGTCGCGGGCCAGACGGCAGTGCGCCAGCCGGAAGATCGTGATGCGGTCGGGCATCGTGCCGGTGTAGCTCACCGGCGACCGCCGGGTGAGGTTGACGCCCTGGTAGAGCCCGAGGAGGGTTCGCCGCGACATCCGTCCCGAGCGCTGTTCGGCACTGGGGACGTCGGCGGTGAGGACCGCGATGTTCTCCATGCGCGTCGCCAGGTGGTCGGGGACGAGGTCGAGGGCCTCGCCCACGATCTCGTCGAACCGCTCCTCGCTCACGTCGCATGGCACGTCCCCATCATGGTGGGCCAGGCCGCCCATAGGCTCGCGGTCATGGCCGAGCGCACCACGAACGCACCCATCGATCACACCCCGGAGTGGGCGGCGCTGCGCCACCACCACGAGCGTGTCGCCGGGCGTCACCTGCGCGACCTGCTCGTCGAGCCGGGTCGCCTCGAGGTCCTCACCATCGACCTGCCCGGCATCCACGCCGACCTCTCCAAGCACCGCGCCACTCCCGAGACCGTCCAGCTGCTGATCGCGTTGGCCGAGCGCGCCGGGGTCCGCGAGCGCATCGCCGCCACGTTCGGGGGCGAGAAGGTCAACACCACCGAGGACCGCGCTGCCCTCCACGTGGCCCTGAGAGCCCCGGCCGACGCGGTGATCGAGGTCGACTGTCGCAACGTGGTGCCCGACGTGCACGAGGTGCTCGACCGCATGGGCTCGTTCAGCCGGCGGGTGCGGGGCGGTGACTGGACCGGCGCCACGGGCGAACGCATCCGGGCCGTGGTCAACATCGGCATCGGCGGGTCCGACCTCGGACCGGCCATGGCCACCGAGGCTCTCCGCAGCTATGCCGACCCGGCGTGCACCTACCGCTTCGTGTCGAACGTCGACGGCGCCGACCTCCACTGGGCGCTGCGCGACCTCGACCCGGCCACCACCCTCTTCGTGGTCGCATCGAAGACGTTCACCACCGTCGAGACGCTCACCAACGCCCGCAGCGCCCGTCGCTGGCTCGTCGATGCCCTGGGTGAGGACGCCGTCAGCCATCACTTCGTGGCGGTGTCCACCAACGCTGAGCGCGTCGCCGAGTTCGGCATCGACATCGCGAACATGTTCGAGTTCTGGGACTGGGTGGGTGGCCGCTACTCGGTCGACTCGGCGATCGGGCTGTCGCTGATGCTCGCCATCGGGCCCGAGAGCTTCGGCGAGCTGCTCGAGGGGTTCCGGCTGGTCGACGAGCACGTCCTCACCACCCCACTGAGCCGCAACCTGCCGGTCCTGATGGGGCTCCTCGGCGTCTGGTACGTCGACTTCTTCGGTGCCACGTCGCACGCCGTGCTGCCCTACGCCCAGGAGCTGGCCCGCTTCCCCGCCTACCTCCAGCAGCTCGAGATGGAGAGCAACGGCAAGTCGGTCACCCTCGATGGCCAGCGCGTCGGGTTCGCCACCGGGCCGGTCGTCTGGGGCGAACCGGGCACCAACGGCCAACACGCCTTCTTCCAGCTCCTGCACCAGGGGACCGAGCTGGTGCCGGCCGACTTCATCGGCACGATCCACCCGAACCACCCGCTCGAGGCCCACCACGACCTGTTGGTGGCGAACCTGCTCGCCCAAACCGAGGCGCTCGCCGCAGGTCGCACGGCCGACGAGGTGCGGGCCGAGGGCGTGGCCGACGAGCTGGTGGCGCACAAGGTGTTCGAGGGCAACCGCCCCTCCACCACACTGCTGTGCGACCGGCTCGACCCCCGCACGCTCGGGTCGCTCGTCGCCATCTACGAGCACAAGGTGCTGACCCAGGCGGTCGTGTGGGGCACCAACCCGTTCGACCAGTGGGGCGTCGAGCTCGGCAAGGCCCTCGCCACCCGCATCGGCCCCGAGCTGGTGGCCGGCGACGACAGCACAGCGTCCGCCCACGATCCCTCGACCGCCGCCTTGATCGAGCGGTACCGCGCCGCCCGGCACTGACGCGCCGCTCGGCCCGACGCGGCCACAGCGGTCGCGCTACGTTCCGACCCAGGGCGTCACGAACCCCGGGGAGCGCGATGGTCACCACCGATCGGATCCGCAACGTCGCACTGGTGGGTCACAGCGGCGCCGGCACCACCTCGCTGGTCGAGGCGGTCCTGTTCGCGGCCGGTGCCATCGGACGACTCGGTCAGGTCGAGGACGGCACCACCGTGGCCGACACCGATCCCGAGGAGAAGCAGCGCCGCATGTCGCTCGCGTTGTCGGTGGTCCCGGTCGAGTGGTCCGGGCATCGCATCAACCTCATCGACACCCCGGGTGACCCC
>JAENWR010000109.1 GCA_016649895.1 Acidimicrobiia bacterium
ACGATGACCAGCCGATCGGGGACCTCGACCACACCGGTCGCATCGCGTGAGCCCCACGGGGCGCTGCCCACGTACAGCCCGGGGACGACCGGCTCGCCGCCGGTGCCCCCGCCGCCGAGGCTGCCCCTGCCGAGGCCGCCCCTGCCGAGGTAGCCGCCGCCGCCGGCGACGGCGAGTCCACCCAGGAGTCATGACCGACATGTCGAGCTTCACCGCCAAAGACGTCCAGACGCTCCGTCAGGCGACGGGCGCCGGGATGATGGACGCGAAGAAGGCCCTCACCGAGAACGACGGCGACTTCGACACTGCGGCCAAGTGGTTGCGCGAGAAGGGCCTCGCCAAGGCTGCTACCCGCACCGATCGCGAGAACGATCAGGGGGCGGTGGCCGTCGCCAGCGGCCAGGGCACGGTGGCCCTCGTCGAGCTGAAGAGCGAGACCGATTTCTCGGCGAAGGCCGACGACTTCGTGGGCCTCACCACCGCGCTGGCCGAGGTCGTCGCGGCTCGCGGACCCGAGGCCGTCTCCGAGCTCACCGAACAGCTCGACCAGATGAAGATCACCAAGAAGGAGAACATCGAGGTTGGCAAGGTCGTGCAGTGGCAGGTCGGCGAGGGCAACGTCGTCGACACCTACCTGCACGTGCAGGACGGCCGCGGCGTCAACGCGGTGCTCGTCGAGCTCAGCGGCGGCACCGCTGAGCTGGCTCACGACCTCGCGGTGCACATCGCCTTCACCAAGCCGAGCTACCTCGACCGCGACCAGGTCCCCCAGGCCGAGGTCGACGCCGAGCGCCAGGTGCTCACCGACATCACTCGCGCCGAGGGCAAGCCCGAGGCCGCCCTCGACAAGATCGTCGAGGGGCGCCTCACCGGCTGGTTCAAGGAGCGGGTGCTGCTCGAGCAGAGCTTCGTCCGCGACGAGAAGCAGACGGTCACCCAACTACTGGGGTCCGCCACCCTCGTGCGATTCGACCAGGTCGTCATCGGCGGCTGACGGTGACCGCCTCGGAGACCGCCGCAAGCACGCCGGCCCCCGAGGGGCGCCGTCCGGCCCGCTGGGATCGCGTGGTCCTGAAGATCTCTGGCGAGGCGTTCGCCGGCGATACCGGCTTCGGCATCGATGGCGCCACGGTGAAGCAGATCGCCCAGGCGCTCGTCGACGTGAAGGCCGAGTTCGAGGTCGACATCGCGGTGGTCGTCGGCGGCGGCAACATCTGGCGGGGCATGACGGGCGCAGGGGCGGGTATGGACCGTGCCCAGGCCGACTACATGGGCATGCTCGCCACGGTGATGAACGCACTCGCGCTCCAAGACGTGCTCGAGCAGCTCGGCCAGCCCACCCGGGTGCAGTCGGCCATCCACATGTCGCAGGTGGCCGAGCCCTACATCCGCCGGCGCGCCGTGCGTCACCTCGAGAAGGGGCGGGTGGTGATCTTCGCCGGGGGTACGGGCAACCCGTTCTTCACCACCGACACGCCAGCCGCCCTGCGGGCCGTCGAGATCGGCGCGGGGGTCCTGCTCAAGGGCACCCACTCCGGCACCGACGGCATCTACACGGCCGATCCCCGCCGCGATGCCTCGGCGGTGCGCCTCGACGAGATCTCCTACCTCGACTTCATCCAGCAGGGGCTGCAGGCGATGGACTCCACCGCCATCACGCTCTGCATGGAGAACAACATGCCCATCGTCTACTTCGACCTGCTCGCCGACGGGAACCTCAGGTCCGTCCTCGCGGGCGAGCCGATCGGTACCCTGGTCAGGTGATGTTGCCGTGAGCGCAGAGATCATCGAGCTGATCCTCGACGACGCCGACGAGAAGATGGACAAGGCCGTCCAGCACGCCCGCCAGGAGTTCGCCAGCATCCGCACGGGCCGCGCGTCGCCGGCGCTGGTCGAGCGGATCTCGGTCGAGGCCTACGGCGAGGACATGAGCATCCAGCAGCTGGCCAGCTTCAACGTGCCGGAAGCTCGCCAGCTCCTCATCACCCCGTTCGACAAGAACAACCTGGGCGCCATCGAGAAGGCCATCCAGACCTCCGACCTCGGGCTCAACCCGGGCAACGACGGATACTCGATCCGGCTCACCTTCCCCGCGCTCACCGGCGAGCGCCGCAAGGAGCTGGTGAAGGTGGTCCGCAACATGGCCGAGGACGGCCGCATCGCCATCCGCAACGCCCGTCGCGACGCGCGCAAGGAGCTCGAGCGCGCCGAGAGCGACGGTGACATGTCAGCCGACGACCTGCAACGGGCCGAGAAGGATCTCGACAAGCGCACCCACGCGCACGAGGCCGAGATCGACAAGGCTCTGGAGCAGAAAGAGACCGAGCTGCTCGAGGTCTGACCGGCGCGCTGCGCCAGTCCGACCCCGTAGCCCGAGGAGGTTCTCCGTGGACGATCACCCCCGTACCCCCGACGACGAGCCCCGTGAGGGATTCCGCGTCCTGGGCGCCGATGGTGAGCCCGAGGGGGACATGCGCACCCCGGAGGACCCCGACCAGTTCGGACGTGTGCCTGTGGTGCGCCCTGACGACCCGGCACCGCAAGCCCCCAGCGCCGACACCGACGCGGCAGCGGGAGCCGACTCCGGTGCCGCTCCAGAGCTGCCCCACTGGACCGACCCGCCCACGGGTGAGGTCCCAAAGATCTTCAGCGACGGAGACGACGACCTCGCCGCGTGGTCCACGGTGAGCTCGACCCAGCCGCGCTGGCGCGACCAGTCAACCGACTGGGACGACACCGACCTGGCGGCCCTCGGCGAGGACCTACCCAAGGTGGGGGTGCGCGAGGACGAGCCCTCCGACGACTTCTTCACGTTCGACGACGCCACCAGCGCGCAGCCCGAGACCTACTCGGTGCCGCGCGACCCGTCCGAGCCCCACGGCGGCCTCGGTGCCGATCCCTATGCCGACACCCGTGCCGCGCCCGTCGGAGCCGGCCGCGACATGGGACAGGCCGTCGTGGTGGGTGTGGGCATCGTGGCGGTCGCCGCAGCCCTCCTCTGGCTCGGACCGAAGTACGCCATGGCTCTGGTCGTCGCCGTCCTCGTCCTGGCCTCGGCCGAGCTCTACGCCACGCTGCGCCGCGTGGGCTACAGCCCGCCCACGCTCGTCGGCCTCGCGGCTGCTGCCGTCTTGCCGCTGGCCGCTTACTGGCACGGTGAGCAGGGACTCGTCCTGGGTCTGTTCCTCACGCTCGTCGTGGCGCTGCTCTGGTACCTGATCGGCGTCGGGGGCGAGCATGCGGTGCCGAACATCGGTGTCACGATGCTCGGCGTCGTCTACGTCGGGGTGCTGGGCTCGTTCGCGGCGCTCCTCCTCAGGTCGCCCAACGGCACCGGCCTCCTGTGGGCCGCCGTCATCGGCACGGTGGCCTACGACATCTCGGGGTTGTTCATCGGTCGTTCCATGGGCCGCGCCCCGCTCTCAGTGGCCAGCCCCAACAAGACGGTCGAGGGAACCATCGGCGGGATGCTCTTCGCCCTGGTGGCCACAGTGGTCATCACGGGGCAGATCGCGCCGTTCGACGACTTCGGCAACGCGCTCGGCCTCGGCCTCGTGCTCGCGCTGGTGGCGCCGGTCGGCGACCTCTGCGAATCGATGCTCAAGCGCGACCTCGGCGTGAAGGACATGGGGAGCATGTTGCCGGGCCACGGGGGGCTGCTCGATCGCTTCGACGCCCTGCTCTTCGCCCTTCCCGCGACCTACTACCTGTCGCGGGTGCTGCTCTGAGGCCGGACCTGCGATGAGCCGGCCGATCGACGTCGCGGTCCTCGGGTCCACCGGATCGATCGGCACCCAGACGCTCGAAGTGGTCGAGGCCGAGCCCGATCGCTTCCGGATCGTGGCCCTCGGGGCCAACTCCTCGGTCGATCTGCTCGCGGAGCAGGCATTGCGGCACCGCCCGCAGGTGGTGGCGGTGGCGAGCCCTGAGGCCGGCGCCCAGCTGCGCGGCCGCCTGCCCTCCGGGACCGAGCTGGTGGTGGGGGAGGGCGCGCTGGTCGACGCCGTGGACTCGTCGTGCCAGGTGGTCGTCAACGGCGTGGTGGGCTTCGCCGGGCTCGACGTCACCCTGGCCGTGCTCCACGCCGGCAAGCGCCTCGCGCTCGCCAACAAGGAGTCGCTCATCGCCGGCGGCCCGGTGGTGCAACGGGCCTGGCAGACGCCGGGTGCCGAGCTGGTGCCGGTCGACTCCGAGCACGCCGCGGTGCACCAGTGCCTGCGGGCCAACGACGTTGCGGAGCGGGTCGACCGAGTGGTCCTCACCGCCAGTGGGGGCCCGTTCCGGGGGCGCACCCGGGCCGAGCTCGTCGATGTCACCATCGACGATGCCCTGGCCCACCCCACCTGGTCGATGGGTCCGAAGATCACGGTCGACTCATCCACCCTGATGAACAAGGGGCTCGAGGTCATCGAGGCCCACGAGCTGTTCGGAATCGACTACGACCGCATCGAGGTGGTGGTGCACCCGCAGTCGATCGTTCACTCGATGGTCACCTACACCGATGGATCCACGATCGCCCAGCTGTCGAACCCCGACATGCGGCTCCCCATCGCCTACGCGCTGGCCTACCCCGACCGGGTCGCCACGGCCTTCGGCCCGCTCGACTGGGCCGCCGTTGGCCCGCTCGAGTTCGGACCGCCCGATCTCGAGGCGTTTCCCTGCCTGGGCCTCGCCTACGACGCCGGCCGGGCGGGCCAGACGGCGCCGGCCTGGCTGAACGCCGCGAACGAGGTGGCGGTGGCGGCGTTCCTCGCCAGCGAGATCGCATGGATCGACATACCCGACGTCTGCAAAGGGGTCCTCGAGCGGCATGATGGTGCATCGGCCGACTCCGTCGAGGCCGTCATCGATGCCGATCGACGAGCACGCCACGTCGCCCGTCAGATGATCGAGAGGCGCACGTGACCCAGATCGACCAGCACCACCCCCACGACGATCCGCCGCCGGCGCCGCCTCCCCGCGGCGTCGAGGCCGAGGGCACGAGCCCGCTGCGTCTGGCGATGGTGGTGCTCGGCATCGTCCTGCTCGGGCTGTGGACGAGCTTGTCCGCAGTCGTGGTGGTCCTCGCGATCGTCGTGATGATCTTCCTCCACGAGCTCGGCCACTTCATCACGGCCAAGGCGGCGGGGATGAAGTGCACCGAGTTCTTCATCGGGTTCGGGCCGCGCATCTGGTCGTTCCACCGGGGCGAGACCGAGTACGGCATCAAGGCGATCCCTGCCGGTGCCTACGTGAAGGTCATCGGGATGACCAACCTCGAGGAGGTCGATCCGGCCGACGAGGATCGCACCTATCGCCAGAAGTCCTACTGGCGTCGTATGTCGGTGGCCGTGGCCGGGTCGGCGATGCACTTCGCACTCGCCCTGCTCTGCCTGTTCGTCCTGCTCGTCGGCTTCGGGATGAGCGACGACGACCACTGGCACGTCGGACGCCTCGCTGCGGCCGATGGTACCGACGCGAGTCCCGCGGCCGAGGCTGGCGTCGAGGTCGGTGACGAGATCGTGTCGATCGGCGTCACCCCGATCGCCACCTTCGACGACGTGCGCGACGCTCTCGAAGGTCGCGAGCCCGGCGAATCGGTCCCGGTCACCGTCGAGCGCGGCGGTGTCGAGACCCAGCTGTCGGTCGCGCTGGGCGACAACGGATCGGGTGGCGCGTTCTTGGGCATCGGCCCTCGTCACCCCCGCCAGACGGTGGCGCCGCTGTCGGCGGTGCCTCGCGCCTTCACCGAGTTCGGCAGCGTGTCGTGGCAGTCGATGCAGGCCCTCGCCGACTTCTTCAGCCCCTCGGGCCTCGGCGGCTTCGTCAGCATGGCCGTCGATTCGGCCGATGAGCCGACGGCCGACGAGTCCACCGTGTCGTCGGGGTCCTCAGCCGACGAGAACCGCGTGCTGTCGATCTACGGCGCCGCCCGCTTGGGCACCCAGGCGGCCGACGAAGGTGTGGCGCCGCTCGTCGCGTTCCTGGCGCTCATCAACATCTTCATCGGCATCTTCAACCTGGTTCCGCTGCTGCCTCTCGACGGCGGGCATGTCGCGGTGGCCACCTACGAGCGGATCCGTGAGCTCGCCGCTCGTACACAGGGGCGCTACCACGCCGATGTGGCAAAGCTGATGCCGCTCACCTACGTGGTGGTGTTCGTGCTCGTCGGCGTGGGGCTCATCGCGCTTTACCTCGACATCGCCGATCCCGTCAACCTCAACTAGCACCCCAGACAGGACGCCCATGGACGCCGGGTCCATCACCATCCCGAGACGGACCACCCGCCAGATCTCCGTCGGCTCGGTGCCGGTGGGCGGCCATGCCCCCATCAGCATCCAGTCGATGACGATCACCAAGACGGCCGATGCCGAGGCCACCCTCCAGCAGATCTACGCGCTGGCCGCGGCCGGGTGCGACATCGTCCGCTGCACCTGCAACGAGATCGAGGCCGCCGAGGGGTTGGCGCGCATCGTGCCCCGTTCGCCGGTACCGATCATCGCCGACATCCACCACCAGTACCGGATGGCGTTGGCGGCACTCGAGGCTGGCGTGCACGGGCTGCGGCTCAACCCGGGCAACATCCGCAAGCCCGCGCACATCAAGGCGGTGGCCGCCGAGGCCCGCGATCGTGGCGTGCCGATCCGCATCGGGGTGAACGGAGGCTCGCTCGACCCCGCTCTCTACGCCAAGCACGGCGGGAGGGTCACTCCCGAGGCGATGGTCGAATCTGCCATGCAGGAGCTCGCCTACTTCGACGAGGTCGGCTTCCACGATGTGAAGATCTCGGTGAAGGCCTCGAACGTGCCGCTGATGATCGAGGCCTACCGTCAGCTCGCCGACGCCACCGACCACCCGTTGCACCTGGGGGTCACCGAGGCGGGGCCTCCTCCGGCTGGGCTCGTGAAGGCCACTGCGGGCATCGCGACGCTCCTCGCCGAGGGCATCGGCGACACCATCCGCTACTCGCTCACCGCCGACCCCGTCGAGGAAGCTCGAGCGGGCCGTCAGCTGCTCGAGGCGATGGGCCTGCGCGAACGCAAGAACATCGATCTCATCGCGTGTCCCAGCTGCGGCCGGGCCGAGGTCGACGTCATCAAGGTGGCCAACGATGCGCTGGCCGCCTTCGGCGACCGCGAGATCCCCCTTCAGGTCGCGGTGATGGGTTGCGTCGTCAACGGTCCGGGTGAGGCGCGCGACGCCGACCTCGGCATCGCGGCCGGCCGCCATCGCGGCCACCTGTTCGTGAAGGGCCAGAACGTGGCGGTGGTGCCCGAGGACTCGATGGTCGAGGCGCTCGTCGAGTGGGCCGAGTTCATCGTCGAGCACGGCACCGACGCCGCGCTGGCGCGGGTCGACACCCACAAGGCGCAGCGCGAAGCCGAGCGAGATCGGGCGGCGATGCTCGACGACAAGGGCCTCGATGTCAACGCCAGCGAGCAGAAGGTCGACATCATCCGCAACCTTCGGGCCTGATCGCCCGCCGGCGGCGTTCGGTTACTCGCCGACGACGACCACCGGCATCTCGCCGGTGTGCTCGAAGACCGGCTCGTCGTCCTCGTCCCACACCTCGGGGTTGAGGGTGGAGACGAGCACCGAGCTCTCGGCGGGGAACACCGCGTAGTGGCTCTGCTCGTCGACGGGCACGGGGGCCCTCCGGGTGATGCGGTAGACGGCGAACCCGGCGATGAGCAGGTGGACCATGGCCAGGAACCAGAAGAAGCCGGCGGCGCCGAGCGCCGCCATGGCGCTGGATGCGAGGAACGGGCCGGTGATGGCGCCGAGACCGCTGGCGAGCACCAGGCGGCTGCCAGCGCCGACCACCTGCTCGGGCTCGATGAAGTCGTTCGTGTGGGCGTTGGCGAGCGGGTAGAGCGGGATCGACAGCCCTCCGACCACGCCGATGAGTCCGAAGAGCGCCAGGTCGTGGAAGCCGATGGTGCCGATGGCGCACACCACAGCAGCACCGAGGGCGCTGGCGGCGATGACCCGTCGGCGGTCGGTGCGGTCCGAGGCCGCACCGATCGGCCATTGCAGCAGCGCCCCACCGAGGATGGCGACGAGCATGAACACCGACGTCTCGGCAAGCGACAGGGCGGCCAGTTGCGCGTAGACGACACCCACGCCGAACAGAGCACCGGTGGCGGTGCCGGCGAGGAGCGCTCCGACGACGCCGAGAGGCGCCGCGTGGAACACCTCGCGCAGGGTCACGGGGACCGGCTGGAGGAAGCGAGGGTTGGCGCGCACCGACAGCGCCGCGGGCACCAGGGCCAGCGACACCAGCACCGAGATGGTGATGAACAGCTTGGATCCGAGCGGGTCGGCAGCGTTCAGCAGTAGCTGGCCGGCAGCCATCGCACCGTTGGCGACCACCATGTAGACCGACAGCAGTGAGCCGCGGGTCTCGTTGGTGGCGCCGTCGTTGAGCCAGCTCTCGGCGACGACGAAGAGCCCAGCCATGCAGAAGCCGCTGATCATGCGGGTGAGCGACCACGCGAAGGGGTTGACGAAGAGGACGTGGATGAGCACGGCGCTCGATGCCAGCGACGCGAATGCGGCGAAGACGCGGATGTGGCCAACCGTGGCCACGAGGTGGGGCGCCCGGATCGAGCCGAGGAGGTATCCCAGGTAGTAGCTCGACATCACGATGCCGGTGGTGGTGGTGTCGAACCCCTCGAGCGAGGCTCGCACGCCGAGCAGGCTGCTCTGCAGACCGGTGCCGAGCATGAGCAGGCCGATGCCGACGAGGAGCGCCCACGAGGCGGCGATGGCATGGCCGATGGTGGCGATGTGCGACGACGTCTCGTCGTCGGCCGGATCGACGCTGCTCGGAGCGATCGGGGTTCGAGTGGGCACCGCTGACCGACCCTATCGGTAGGCTCGCCGGCCATGGCTCAACGAGTGCTGACCCCCCGTGCCGAGGACTTCCCCCGGTGGTACCAAGATGTCGTCGCCAAGGCCGAGCTGGCCGAGAACGGACCCGTGCGCGGCACCATGGTGATCCGGCCGTACGGCTATGCGATCTGGGAGCGGATGCAGCGCGAGGTCGACGACCGCATCAAGGCGGCGGGCGCCCAGAACGTGGCCTTCCCCCTCTTCATCCCCGAGTCCTACCTCACGCGCGAGGCCGAGCACGTCGAGGGCTTCAGCCCCGAGCTGGCGGTGGTCACCCATGCCGGCGGCAAGGAGCTCGACGAGCCGGTGGTGGTACGGCCCACCAGCGAGACGGTGTTCGGCGAGTACATGGCCAAGTGGATCCAGGGCTACCGAGACCTGCCGCTGCTGCTCAACCAGTGGGCGAACGTCGTGAGGTGGGAGCTGCGCCCGCGGATCTTCCTTCGCACCACCGAGTTCCTGTGGCAAGAGGGCCACACGGCACACGCCACCCGGGCCGACGCCCACGCCTACGCGCTGCGCATCCTCCACGACGTGTACCGCGACTTCATGGTCGAGGTGCTCGGCATCCCGGTGCTGGTGGGCCGCAAGACCGCGCGCGAGCGGTTCGCCGGGGCGGTCAACACGCTCACCTGCGAGGCGATGATGGGCGACGGCAAGGCCCTCCAGATGGGCACCAGCCACGAGCTGGGCCAGAACTTCGCTCGGGCGTTCGACATGCGGTACCTCGACGCCGAGGGGACCCAACAGCTGGCGTGGACCACCTCGTGGGGGGTGTCCACCCGCATGGTGGGTGGGCTCATCATGAGCCACGGCGACGACGATGGCCTGCGCCTGCCCCCGAGGCTCGCCCCGGTCCAGGTGGCCGTCGTGGTGGTGCGCGACGACGCCGAGTGCATCGAGCGGGCGCGAGCCATGGCTGCCGAGCTGGCGGCGGCTGGCCTGCGCGTCGAGCTCGACGACAAGGTGTCGATGTCGTTCGGCCGTCGGGCCACCGATTCGGAGCTGAAGGGCGTTCCGGTGAGGGTCGAGGTGGGCCCGCGCGACCTGGCTGAGGGCGTGGTCACGGTGGTGCGACGCGACCTGGGGCGGGACGATCCCGGGCGCAAGGTCACGGTGGGTGTTGGCGAGATCGCTCGCGGCGCGCTCGACAGCGTCGCCGCTGCTCAGACCTCGCTGCGGGCGCAGGCCGAGAAGCGCACCTCGGCCGCCATCGCCGATGTCGCCTCCCTCGACGATGCCGTCGCCGCCGCAGCATCCGGCTTCGCCCGCCTTGCCTGGGCGCTGGTGGGCGACGAGGGCGAGGATCGCCTGGCGGCCGAAGGGGTGACCGTGCGGTGCCTCCAACGTCGCGACGGCACGGTGCCGGAGTCGGCCGACGAGCCCGATCTGGTGGCCATCGTCGCCCGCGCCTACTGAGGCGGGCGGGCTATACTCGCCGTTCGCTCTTGTGGTGTCGCTTTCACGGCCTGTTTCGCTATGACGGCAATGTCGTGCACGAAGGCGTGGGCTTCGGCCCACGCCTTCGTCGTCACATGGGCACGAGCAATCCCGAGTTCAGTTTCCCGTCCACGATCGAGGAGGTGACGACGATGAGCAACGCCGACCACATCCGCGTCATCGCCGTGCCCGTCGTCGAGGCACGTGGCTTCGTCACCTACGACATCGAGCAGCAGGGTCCGGTCGTGCGAGTCACGGTCACGGCCGCCGAGGGCGGCGCCACCCCGTCGATCGATGACATCAGCGGCATCACCCGCGAGATCTCGCGGGTCCTCGACGAGGCCGATCCCATCGCCGGTCGCTACACCCTCGAGGTGTCGAGCCCCGGCCTCGAGCGGGTCCTGCGCACCCCCGTGCACTTCGCCGGGGCCATCGGCGAGACCGTCAGCATCAAGATCCGTCGTTCCGACAGCGGGGCCCGCCGGCTCCGCGGCGAGCTGAAGGCGGCGACCGACGACCACGTGGTCGTCGCCGTCGATGGGCCCGAGGGCCTCGTCGACACCGAGCTCGCCTACGACGACATCGACAAGGCCCGCACCGTGTTCGAGTGGGGTCCCACCACCAGGCCGGGCGGCAAAGGTCCCGCCGCCACGGCCCCTACGAGGAGGCCGACGCCGTGAGCAACCCCGAGATGATGGAAGCCCTGCAGGCGCTCGCCGTCGACAAGGGCATCTCCGTCGAGACGTTGTTCGCTGCGCTGGCCGACGCGCTCGAGTCCGCCTACAAGCGGATGCCCGACGCGCAGGAGTACGCCTGGGTCACCATCGACCCCGACACCTTCGATATCCGCGTGCTCGCGCAGGACCTCGACGAAGAGGGTGAGCCCACCGGGCCCGAGCTCGATGTCACCCCGGGCAACTTCGGTCGCATCGCTGCTCAGACCGCCAAGCAGGTGATGATGCAGCGCATCCGTGAGGCCGAGCGCGAGCTCAAGTACGAGGAGTACGCCGGCCGCGAGGGCGACATCGTCACCGGCATCGTGCAGCAGAGCGACAGTCGCTACACGCTCCTCGACCTCGGTCGGGTCGAGGCGCTGCTCCCTCAGGCCGAGCAGGTCCCCTACGAGCGGCCCGAGGCCAACGGACGGCTCAAGGCCTACATCGTCGAGGTCCGCAAGACCGCCAAGGGGCCACAGATCGTGGTGAGCCGCACCCACCCGGGCCTCATCAAGCGCCTCTTCGAGCTCGAGGTGCCCGAGATCGCCGATGGCGTCGTCGAGATCAAGGCCTGCGCCCGCGAGCCCGGGCATCGCACCAAGATCGCCGTCTACTCCAACGACCCCAACGTCGATCCCGTCGGCGCGTGCGTGGGTGCCCGTGGTGCCCGCGTTCGAATGGTGGTCAACGAGCTCCGGGGCGAGAAGATCGACATCGTCCCCTTCTCCGAGGACCAGCCCGACTTCGTCATGAAGGCGCTCTCGCCCGCCAAGGTGAAAGAGGTCCGCATCGACGAGGAGACCGGCACTGCCACGGTCATCGTCCCCGACTACCAGCTGTCGCTCGCCATCGGCAAGGAGGGCCAGAACGCCCGCCTTGC
>JAENWR010000090.1 GCA_016649895.1 Acidimicrobiia bacterium
CCACCCACCCACGATCCGGGAGGATCCTTCCGCATGTCGCCGCAACAACACCGCTCGCCCATCCTGATCCGCCGTCTCGCCGTCCTGGCAGTGGCGGTCGGGCTGATCGCCGCCGCGTGCTCGTCCGACGACGATGGCACCGAGACCTCGGACGGGGGAGAGGTGGTGGTCATCACCCACGACTCGTTCCAGATCGACGACGAGCTCGTCGCGGCCTTCGAGTCCGAGACCGGGCTCATCCTCACGGTGCAGCGCGGTGGCGACGCCATCGAGGTGGTGAACCAGGCCATCCTCACCGTCGACGATCCCCAGGGCGACGTGCTGTTCGGCATCGACGACGCCACCTTGGGGCGGGCGCTCGACGCCGACCTGTTCGAGCCCTATGTGCCCGAGCGGCTTGCCGACGTCGACGACGACCTCATCGTCGATCCCGAGGGGCGAGCAACGCCCGTCGATCACGGCGCGGTGTGCATCAACTACGACGCCGAGTGGTTCGACGCCGAGGGGCTCGAGCCGCCGGCATCGCTCGATGAGCTGCGCGACGAGGCCTACGCCGACCTCCTCGTGGTGCCCAACCCGGCGTCCTCGTCGCCCGGCCTGGCGTTCCTCACCGCGACCGTCGCCGAGTTCGGCGACGACGGTTGGGTCGACTACTGGAGCGACCTGCGCGCCAACGGCGTCGTGACCACCGCCGGCTGGTCCGACGCCTACTACGGGCGGTTCTCGGGCGGCTCGGGCGAGGGCGACCGGCCGCTCGTCGTGTCCTACGGGTCGAGCCCTCCCGCCGAGGTGATGGAGCAGGAGCGGCTGCCCGAGGAGGGGCCCACCGGGGTGATCGAATCGACCTGCGTGCGTCAGATCGAGCTGGCCGGGGTGCTGTCCAACGCCGCGAACCCCGAGGGTGCTCGACGCTTCATCGACTTCCTCCTCGGCGACGCCTTCCAGGCGTCGGTGCCGCTCAGCATGTTCGTGTACCCGGTGGTCGATGGCGTGGAGCTGCCCGAGGTGTTCCAGCGGTTCGCCGTCGTTCCGAGCGATCCCTACCGCCTCGATCCGCAGGTGATCGCGGCCGAGCGCGACGAGTGGATCAGCACCTGGACCGACACCGTGCAGCGATGATCGAGCGTTGGTCGATAGGGGACCTGCTCTGAACGTCCGGCGTCACGGCCCCCGCCCCTCCGGGCGCCTCGGACCGGTGGGTTCCGGCGTGCTCTCGCTCCTTCCGCTGGCGTTCTTGGCGGTGTTCTTCCTGGTGCCTGTCGCCACCATCGTGCTCACCGGGTTGCGTCCGGACGGGCGATGGCAGCTCGGCGTCATCGCCGACGTGCTCGGCGACGATGCGCTGCGGGGGGTCATCTGGTTCACGGCCTGGCAGGCGGTGCTGTCGACGCTGCTCACCCTGGCCATCGGTCTCCCGGTGGCGTACGCGTTGACCCGGTTCGATTTCAGGGGCCGGTGGCTGCTGATGTCGGCCATCACCGTGCCCTTCGTGCTGCCCACGGTCGTCGTGGCGGTTGCGTTCCTGGTCGTCCTCGCTCCCGGGGGTCCCCTCGGCGGGCCGCTCGGTGGCTGGTGGCGCGACGCCCCCCTCGATCTGCGGGGCACGCTGGCCGCCATCCTCCTCGCCCACGTGTTCTTCAACATCGCGGTGGTGGTCAGGGTGGTGGGCGGCCTGCTCGAACAGCTCGATCCGCGGCTCGAGGACGCCGCGGCCAGCCTGGGTGCCGGACGCATCCGGACGGCGTTCGAGGTGGTGCTTCCGCTGGCCCGGCCGGCGATCCTGTCGGCGGCGGGCATCGTCTTCCTCTTCACCTTCACATCCTTCGGCGTGGTGCTCCTGCTCGGCGGCTCCGAGCACGCCACCCTCGAGGTGGAGATCCAGCGCCAGACCGCGCTGCTGCTCGACCTGCCGGTGGCGGCCGCCCTGTCGATGATCCAGCTGGCGATCGTGGGCACCCTGCTGGCGGTGGGCGCCGACCGCCAGCAGGACATCGCGGTGGAGCAGCCGCTCGCCCCCGCCGGCAGTGGGGCACGGTCGCCGCGCCGTGCCAGCGAACGGGCGTTCCTGGGTGCGGTGCTGACGGTGGTCGCCGTGCTGCTCGGCACGCCGCTCGCGATGCTCGTCGGTCGCTCGTTCCGTGGGGCCGACGGCAGCTGGACCGTCGAGTGGTACCGACTGCTCGCCGACCCCGACGCGAGCGTGCTCGGCGTCGCCGCTCTCGACGCTGTGCGCCACTCGGTCGAGTTCGCGGTGGTCGCCACCGTCGTGGCCCTCGTCGTCGGGGTGTCGGCGTCGGTGGTCGTGATGCGCGGCCCCCGCCGCCTGGCGCGGACCCTCGACGTCCTCCTGGTCCTGCCCCTCGGCGTCTCGGCGGTCACCGTCGGCTTCGGCTTCATCATCTCGCTCGACGACCCGCCGCTCGACCTGCGCAGCTCGTGGTGGCTGATCCCCATGGCGCAGGCCCTCGTGGCGGTGCCGTTCATCGTGAGGGTGGTGGTGCCGGTGCTGGCGTCGATCGACGAGCGCCTGCGCGAGGCCGCCGCGGCGCTCGGCGCGTCGCCGGCACGCGTCTGGCGAGAGGTCGACCTTCCGCTCGTGGGACGCGCCGTCGGGGTGGCGGCAGGGTTCGCCTTCGCCATCTCGCTCGGCGAGTTCGGTGCCACGGTCTTCATCGCCCGGGCCGACACCGTCACGGTCCCGGTGGCCATCCTCCGGCTACTCGGACGACCCGGCCCGTCGAACCTCGGGCAGGCGATGGCGCTGAGCACCATCCTCATGGTCATGACGACCGCGTCGCTGCTCGCGATCTCGCGCATCCGCCCGCGGGGCGTCGGTCGATGAGCCTCCGGGTCGAGGGCGTGTCCGTGCGCTTCGGTGACACGGCCGTGCTGCACGAGGTCGACCTCGAGGTCGACGACCGCGAGGTCGTGGCGGTGCTCGGCCCGAGCGGCAGTGGCAAGACCACGCTGCTGCGCGTCATCGCCGGACTACAGGCGCCCACCGCCGGGCGCATCCTCATCGACGGTCGCGATGTCACCGGTGTGCCGACGCACCGCCGCGGCGTCGGCCTCATGTTCCAGGACCACGCGTTGTTCCCGCACCGCGACGTCGCCGGCAACGTGGCGTTCGGTCTGCGGATGGCCCGCACCCCCTCAGCCGACATCCGAATGCGGGTCGACGAGGTGCTCGAGCTGGTGGGTTTGGCGGGGTTCAGAGCGAGGTCGATCGACAACCTGTCGGGGGGCGAGCGCCAGCGGGTCGCCCTGGCGCGCGCCATCGCTCCCCGTCCCTCGCTCCTGCTCCTCGACGAGCCTCTCGGCGCGCTTGACCGAGCGCTCCGCGATCGGCTGCTCGACGAGCTGGGTGAGCTGCTCGAGCTCAGCGGCGCCACGGTCATCCACGTCACCCATGACCAGGCCGAGGCGTTCGCCACGGGCGAGCGCGTGGTGGTCATGCGCGAGGGTCGAGTCGCCCAGGTCGCTCCGCCCCACGAGCTGTGGCGACGTCCGGTCGACGCAAGAGTGGCCCGAATCGTCGGACCGGCCGGGATCGTCCCGGTCGAGGTGGATGCCGCTGGCGCCGTCAGGGCCCCCTGGGGTGCCATCGCTGCCGGCGTCGTCGAGGTGTCGGCACTCGTGGAGGAGGGGTCGGCCATGCTCGTGTTGCGGCCCGATGCGGTCGAGGCCGTCGCCGGCGACGAGGAGGAGGAGGAGGGGCACCTGGTCGGCGTCGTCGTGGCCCGCGCCTTCCGCGGCGACCACGTCGTCGTTCGCGTCGAGGTCGAGGTGCGGGGTGGCCCACCGGTCGAGATCCCGGTGATCGATCGAGCTGGTGCCGTTGGCTCGTCGGGCTCGCCCATCGCGCTGCGCTTGGTGCCGGGAGCCGGTTTCGTGGTGCCGCTCGACTGACGGTGCGGCACCATGGCGGCATGGACCTCCCGGTGCACCCGCCCGACATCGAGACCGCGGCCCGACGCATCGAGCACCACGTTCGGCGCACCCCCGTCATCGATGTCGAGCTCCCCGGCTGCCCGACACCGGTGGCACTGAAGCTCGAGCTCCTTCAACACACCGGATCGTTCAAGCCACGTGGCGCGTTCAACCGGGTGCTGTCGTCCGAGGTGCCCGAAGTGGGCGTCATCGCCGCCTCCGGCGGCAACCACGGCCTTGCCGTGGCGTACGTCGCCACGCGGCTCGGCCATCGCGCCGAGATCTTCGTGCCCGAGTCGTCGCCCGCCATCAAGGTCGACCGCCTGCGGTCGTTCGGTCCTTCCGTCGTCGTCGAGGTGGCCGGCGAGCACTACGCCGACGCCCAGGAGGCCAGCACCCGGCGGGCGGTCGAGACGGACGCGCTCGTCGTCCACCCCTACGAGCAGGTCGAGGTCATCGCCGGGCAGGCCACCATGGCGAAGGAGCTCACCGAGCAGGTGCCCGACGTCGACACGGTGGTCATCGCCGTCGGCGGGGGAGGGCTCATCGCCGGGGCGATCTGTTGGCTGGGCGACCGCACCAGGATCGTGGCGGTCGAGCCCGAGCGGTCGTCGGCCCTCGGTGCCGCCCTCGCCGCGGGACGCCCGGTCGATGTCGAGGTCGGCGGAGTGTCCGCCGACTCGCTGGGGGCGCGGCGCGTCGGCGATCTCGCCTTCGCCGCCGCCCGTGCGGTGGGCGTCGAGCACGTGGTGGTCACCGACGACCACATCCGGGCGGCCCAGCACCACCTCTGGCGCGACGTGCGCCTGGTGGCCGAACCGGGTGGTGCCACTGCGCTGGCGGCCCTCCTTGCCGGCCGGTACCGCCCCGAGCCGGGGGAGCGGGTTGCGGTGGTGGTCTGCGGCGCCAACACCGACCCGTCGACCGTCGCCGATGGGTGAGCCTCTGCCGATGTGGGCAGAATGGCTCGAACCGACCTGAGGGGGCCATGTGAACGGCGCTGAGCAGCTTTTGCGCACCGCAGCAGACAACGGGGTGACGGCGTGCTTCGCCAACCCCGGCACCACCGAGATGCAGCTGGTGGCTGCCCTCGACACCGAACGGCGCATCCGCCCGGTCCTCGGGCTGTTCGAAGGCGTTGCCACCGGCGCGGCCGACGGGTTCGGGCGGATGACCGGGCTCCCCGCGCTCACGATCCTGCACCTCGGGCCCGGTCTGGCCAACGGTCTCGCCAACCTGCACAACGCACGGCGGGCCCACACGCCGGTGGTGAACCTCGTCGGCGATCACGCCACCTGGCACCGCGATGCCGATGCGCCGCTCACCAGCGACATCGAGTCGCTGGCACGGCCGATGTCGACCTGGGTACACACCACCGAGCGGGCCGACCAGCTCGCCGCCGACGGTGCTCGCGCCATCTCGGCTGCGCTCGCTCCTCCGGGCGGTGTGGCCACGCTCATCATCCCGCAGGACACCGCGTGGACCGATGTCGACGCCGCCGAGCCGTCAGCCCCGATCGAGCCGTCGACCCGAGCCCTCGTCGGCCCGCCGGTCATCGACGACGTGGCCGCCGCCCTCCGCGAGCATGGCGAGCGCGCCGTGGTGCTCCTCGGCGCATCGGCGTTGCGGAGCGACGGCCTGCTGGTGGCAGCGCGGGTGCAGGCGGCCACCGGGTGTCGGATCCTCACCCAAGGGATGCCGGCGCGCGTCGAGCGGGGCGGTGGATTGCCGTCGTTCGCGAGCGTCCCCTACTTCCCCGAGCAGGCCACCGAGGCCCTGGCACCCGCCACCCTGATGGTGCTCGTGGGCGCCACCGACCCCGTGTCGTTCTTCGGCTACCCAGGACAGCCGAGCCGCCCCCGGCCCGACTCGTGCCAGCTCCTCGGCATGGCGACACCCGAGGACGACGCCATCCACGCCCTCGACGCGCTGGCCACCGCTCTCGATGCCCCGGCGGCGCCGGTGTCGGCCGTCGAGCGGCCTCAGCTGCCCACCGGCTCCACACTGGGGCTCAGCCAGCTCGGGGCGGCGCTCGCTGCACTCCAGCCCGAAGGCGCCATCGTCGTCGACGAGGCCATCACCTCGGGTGCCGCCTACGCCGCCATGGCCGTCGGCGCTCCCTCGCACGACGTCCTCGCCCTCACGGGCGGTGCCATCGGCCAGGGCCTTCCGGTGGCGGTCGGCGCCGCAGTGGCCTGTCCCGACCGGCGTGTCATCGCCCTCCAGGCCGACGGCAGTGCCATGTACACGTTCCAGGCGCTGTGGACGATGGCCCGCGAGTCGCTCGACGTCACGGTCGTCCTCTGCGCCAACCGCACCTATCGCATCCTCCAGGTCGAGCTCATGCGAGCCGGCGTGGTCGAGCCCGGCCCGGCCGGCGTGGGGCTCACCGACCTGGGGCACCCCTCCATCGACTGGGTGCAGCTCGCATCCGGCCTGGGAGTGATGGCGCGGAGCGTCGACACCGCCGACGACCTGGTCGACGCGCTGCGGGTCTCGCTCGCCACGCCCGGCCCCTCCCTCGTCGAGGTCAGACTGTGATCGTCGCCGCCCCCACTGGCGGCCCGACAGACTGAGGAGGATGGACCTCACCGCCGACCTCGACGCCAGCTGCACCCCCGACGAGCTCTTCGCCTGGGTGGCCGACCTGGAGCGCTACCCCCGATGGCTCGGCATCGTCGACCGGGTGGAGCCCGCAGCCGCCGCCGACGGCGATGTCGGCCCGGCCCACGTTGTCGATCTCGCCGCCAGGGTGGGCCCGTTCTCGCGCTCGAAGCGGCTGCGAATGGTGCGGAGCCAGATCGACGAGGCGTTGTCGGTGGTGTTCGAGCGCCGCGAGACCGACGGGCGCGAGCACGGCACGTGGCGCCTCACCGCCGACGTCGAGTCCCGACCCGGGGGCGGTGCGCACCTGTCGATGCGACTCCACTACGGGGGACGGCTCTGGGGACCGGTGCTCGAACCCATCCTCCACGACGAGATCGAACGCTCGAAGGAGCGGCTGCTGCGGCTGGTCGCAGGTGCCCACCCATGAGCCCTCGCCGCAGTCCCGCCGGCCTCTACGCCGCGCGCGCCCGTCAGCTCGTTCGACGCCTGCCCGCCGACCGGCCGGTCGCCGTGGCCCCGCCGCTCCCACCCGGCCGCGTCGTCACCCTTCCCGGCCGCGGCGACGTGTTCATCCGCGACGCCGACGGTCCCGCCGACCAGCGGCCGCTCCTGCTCTTGCACGGCTGGATCGCCAGCGCCGAGGTCAACTGGTTCGGCGTGTTCAGAGCATTCGAGGGCGAGCGTCGGGTCATCGCCATCGACCACCGTGGCCACGGCCGGGGCATGCATCCCGCCGAGCCGTTCCGTCTGGTCGACTGCGCCGACGATGCCGCAGCCCTCCTCGACGTGCTCGGCATCGACGAGGCCATCGTGGCCGGCTTCTCCATGGGCGGCCCGATCGCGCTGTGCATGGCTCGTCGACGTCCCGACCTCGTTGCCGGACTCGTCCCGGCGTCGACGGCACTCGTCTTCTCCGAGACCTGGATCGAGCGTGGCCGGTGGCGCGCCCTGCGGCTGCTCGAGCTGGGGCTCCGGATCGGCGTCGGCGAGCGGCTGGTCGCGCGCCTCGCCGCCGACTGGGGAAACGTCGACGAACGGTTCGCCCCGTACTCGTCGTGGCTGGCAGGCGAGATCGCCCGCACGTTGCCGCATGCGGTGCGCGAGGCCGGTGCCGAGCTGGCCCGGTTCGACGCCCGCCTGTGGGCGTCGGACCTGGGCGTCCCGGCGGTGGTCGTGGTCACCGAGGGCGACTCGCTGGTGCCGCCGAGCCGTCAGCGGGCCCTCGCCGCAGCGCTCGATGCCGACGTCGTCGCGCTGACCGATGCCGACCACGACGTCCCCATCAGCGACATCGACACCTTCGCCGACGCGATCCACACCGCCGTGGTCCAGGTGGACACGGCGATCGGCGCCTTCGTCGAGGCACGACCCGAGGCCCGTGGGTAGCGGGCCGGGCCAGTCTCGACACCTCTCTCCTCTTCACTGCGGCGGGCGTGGAACCGGGGGTCCCGTTCTGGTCCGGCCAGTCGTCGATCGTCGTCGGTGATGTCGAGGTGGAGGTCGTCGACGCTCGCGGCCTCGCGGATGAGCGAGTCGATGTGCACGGGGTCGACGTGGCCGAGCGCGGTGTGGAGGGGATACCAGGTGCCACGCACGGAAGCTTCCCTGGGAGCGACACCGTCGAGGGCTCGCCGCAAGCTGCGATCGGTCACGTGTTGCGCCCTGGCGAGCGACTCGTGGTCTACACGAGAGCAGCACTTCGGCCCGGTGAAGAGATCGGCGTCATCTATGGGGCGCGTCTCACCGTCCGTTCGGAGGGGAGGACCCGCACCTTCGTTGTTCTGTCACCTGCGGTCCTGTGTTCGGCGGACCACCCCGATGACCGAGTCTGCGCAGAAGCGACGGCATCGCTCATGCGTGAGCTCGAGAACGCTCGTCAGCGCTGAACCCGTTCTCCAGCGCGTGCCGGGCAACGTGTGCAGTGTTGATGGGCATCACACCGAGCCGGCGTCACAGGGGGCACTCATCGGATCGTCTCCGGGCCACGATGGCTGCCGACTGCCGACCGCGGCAGCCGCGATGCGCTTAGGCCAGGGTGAGGTGCATGAGGACGCGGGGGAAGCCGTCGAGGACGGACTCGGTGCCGGAGACCTTGACGAAGCCGGCTCGCTCGAACAGCGCACGCGTGCCGACGTACGCCATGGTCGCATCGACCTTCTCGCCCTGGTTGTCGAGCGGATAGCCCTCGACCGCTGGGGCCCCGCTGGCCCGGGCGAACTCGACGGCGCCGCGTAGCAGGTTGTGCGAGATGCCGGACCTTCGGTGGCCAGGGCGCACCCGGATGCACCACACCGACCACACATCGTCGTCATCCACGTGGGGGATCTTCCGGTTGCGGGCGAACGTCGTGTCCGCCCGCGGGGCGACAGCCGCCCATCCGACCACCTCGTCGCCGTCGTAGGCCAGCACGCCGGGCGGCGTCTGTTCCATCAGTTGTCGCATCCGTCCACCTCGGGCTGGCCCGATGAGCGAACGGTTCTCCTTCGACGGGATCCGGTAGCTCAGGCACCAGCACACGTTCGCGTCCGGTCGCTTCGGGCCGACCATCGTGCACACGTCCTCGAACACCGTCGCAGGCCGAACCTCGATCGCCATGCGGTGTTTCTACCCGTCCCGGCGAAGTGCTGCCACACCCGATAATGCGGCTGTCCAGATACGTGCCGATGGAGGGCAGGCCGCACGTTGTCTGACGCGGAGCTGCGACCGGTCAGCCGGCCTGGGCGGTCCAGCGTCCGGCGGTGTGGCCGACGGTGACGGCGATGTCGAAGCAGGTCGACAGGTGGGCGTCGGTGAGCACCTCACGGATGGGTCCGGCCGCGGTGATCTGACCCTCGCGGAGCAGGAGCGCGTGGGTGAAGCCCCGGGGGATCTCCTCGAGGTGGTGGGTGACGAGGACGGTCGGCGGCGTGGACGCATCGAACGCCAGGTCGGCCAGCGTGTCGAGCAACTTCTCGCGGCCGCCGAGGTCGAGCCCCGCCGTCGGCTCGTCGAGGATCAGGATGCCGGGATCGGTCATCAACGACCGAGCGAGCAGGGTGCGTTGGCGTTCGCCCGACGACAGGGTGCCGATCGTGTGGGTCGCCAGGTGCCCCACCCCGAAGCGGTCGAGGAGCTCGTGGGCCTGGGCTCGATCGACATCGGCGTAGTCGTGCCACCACGGCTCCAAGGCGCCATGCCGTGCCGTCATCACCGCATCGCGCGCCGTCAGCCCCGGTCGCAGAGCATCGGCCACCGCGGCGCTGGCGATGCCGATCCTGCGGCGATGCCGACGGACGTCAACCCGACCCAGGCGCCCGCCGAGCACCGTGACCTCACCGTCGGAGGGATGCATGGCCATGCTGGCGATGCGCATCAGGCTCGTCTTGCCCGATCCGTTGCGGCCGAGCACCGCCCAGCGTTCGTCGGAACGGACGATCCAGTCGATGCCCGACAGGATCTGGGCGCCGTCGATCCGCAGACCGATGTCGCGCAGCTCGAGCGTCACGTCGCCGGGGTCGGTCACGCGTCGGCGCTGGTCACTGGTCGGCGAGCTTCGCCTCGCGCTCGTCGTTCAGCGCGCTCACCCAGTGGAGGAGCCCGGCGTAGGCGGCGTCGGCGCCGTGGGGCTCGAGGATCTTGGTGGCCAGTTCCTCGAGCCGGCGGGCGACGGCCGCGTCGGCATCAACGAGGGCCGACTCACCCTTGGCGGTGATGGTGTGGGCCACTCGACGTCGATCGACCGGGTCGGCTGTCCGGTGGGCCAGGTCGCGGGCGACCAGCCCGTCGACGAGGGCGGTGACGCTTGGTCGACTCACCCCCAACTTGCCCGCCATCGACGTCGCGGCCGACGAACCCACCTCCGACAGGAAGATGAGCATCCGGTACTGGGGGAGGGACAGCTCGACCTCGCCGAGGGCATTCTCGATCGCCCGGGCCAACCGGGCCGCGGCGCGTCCAGCGGTGTGGCCCACGTCTGAGGGATCGCCCGGACGGGAGGCGGCAGAGGTCGAGGATGCGCTCACAGTTCGTTAGTGTGTCGAACGATCGCGAGGCAGACAACTCATCCGCTGAGGATGCGGGCATCCGGGTAGGAGCCGTCACGCGATCGCAATGTGAACCAAGGTGCGGCTAGCCTCGGCGCCCGTGCGTCTCATCGTTGGTTGTTGCGTGGTCGTCGCGCTTCTCGCCGGTCCCGTGGCGTCGTCCGATGCCGCGGTCGACATCTCCGACCTCGGCGAGTCGCACGCACCGGCCATCGCCGAGGCCCAGGCCCGCCTCGACGCTGCGGCCGCTGCGTTCGGTGAGGCCGAGACGCGCAGGTGGGAGATCGAGACCGACATCGGTCGGGTGCAGGCTCGCACTGCCGCCACCGAAGAACGCCTCGCCGGTCTCCGCGACCGACTGCGATCGGCGGCGGTCGATGAGTACGTGAGGGCGGGCTCTGGGCCCCCGTCGATCATCGATGACGACCTCAACCGCCAGGTGCGGGCCAACGCGATGGCCGAGATGGTCACCGGGTCCGACACCGACGCCCTCGACGACTTCCGCGCCGCCACCGACGACCTCGAACACGACCAGGCCGTGCTCGACGGGCTGCTCGCCGAACAGCGCGACCTCGTGGCCAAGCTCGACGCTGCCCAGCAGGCGATGGAATCCGAGCTCGAAGCGCTCGAGGCGCTCGCGGCGGCGCGCCAGGCCGAGATCGACCGCCGCGAAGCGGAGGAGCGTGAGCGCCAGGCCGCCATCCAGCGCGAGCGCGACGCCGAGGCGGTACGCCAGCGCGCCGCCCTGAACCGGCCCCGGACGCGGTCGACCCCCTCGTCCAGCGCCCCGAGCACGCCCATCGCATCGGGGTCGTGGATCTGCCCGGTGCAGGGGCCGCACTCGTTCATCGACTCGTGGGGCTATGCCCGTGGCGGCGGCCGCCGCCACAAGGGCGTCGACATGATGGCCAGCCGCGGCACGCCGGTGGTGGCGCCGGTGTCGGGCACCGTTGCTCATCGCGGCAACTCCGTGGGTGGCATGTCGTTCCACCTCAACGGCGACGACGGGCACTACTACTACGGCACCCACCTCTCGGGCTACGCCAACCCCGGCCGCGTGCAGGCCGGCACCATCGTCGGCTACGTCGGCGACAGCGGCAACGCACGCGGCAACCCGCACCTGCACTTCGAGATCCACCCCAACGGGGGTTCTGCGGTGAACCCCTATCCCACGGTGCGCGCCAACTGCTGACCGGGCCTCAGACGCCCATCGCGTGGTAGCCGCCGTCGACGTGGACCATCTCGCCGGTGGTCGCAGGGAACCAGTCCGACAGGAGCGCCACACATGCCCGCGACACCGGCTCGGTGTCGGTGACATCCCACCCGAGTGGAGCCCGCTCGTCCCAGGGATCCTGGAACAGCTCGAACCCGGGGATCGACTTGGCGGCGATCGTGCGCATCGGGCCGGCCGCCACCAGGTTCACCCGGATCTTGTCGGCGCCGAGGTCGCGGGCCAGGTAGCGCGAGGTCGACTCGAGTGCCGCCTTGGCCACACCCATCCAGTCGTAGGCGGGCCACGCCACTCGGGCATCGAAGGTGAGCCCGAGCACCGAACCGCCGTTCTCCTTCATCAGGGGGTGGAGAGCGCCGGCGAGCGCCTTGTAGGAGAACGCCGACACGTTGACCGCGACAGCGACGTCGTCCCACTGGGCGTTCATGAAGTTGCCGCCGAGGCACGCATCGGGAGCGAAACCGATGGAGTGCAGCACGCCGTCGACGCGACCCCAGCGTTCGGTGAGGTCGGCGGCGAGGGCGTCGAGGTGCGACGGGTCGCTCACATCGACCTCGAGGACGTCGGGCGTGGTCGGAAGCTTGCGGGCCGTCCGCTGTGTGATCGGCATCCCCCGACCGAAGCCGGTGAGCACGATCTCGGCCCCCTCCTCCTGTGCGAGCCGGGCGACCCCGTAGGCGAGAGAGGCGTCGGTGAGGACGCCGGTGATCACGATGCGCGAGCCATCAAGGATTCCCATGCCGCTTCCGACCCCTACCTGTCGAAGGGCGTTACGTCGACTGCCGTCGTCGTCTGGCATCGGCGTGGTCACCACTATGGTGACGCCCGTGCGTATCGGAGTGCTCGGAGCCACCGGCCCGGCGGGACGTGGGCTCGCTGCCCGCCTCGCAGCGTCGGGCCATGAGGTCATCATCGGTTCCCGGTCGATCGAGCGGGCGAACGCGGCGCGCGACGCCATCACTGCCAAATGGCCCGATCTCGACCTCTCGATCGACGCCGGCGACAACGGGGCGGCCGCCGACGGCGATGCCGTGGTCATCGCCACACCCTGGGATGCCGCTTCGGTCACGGCTGCGGCCGTCGCCCCGCAGCTGCGCGGCAAGGTCGTCATCTGCATGGCCAACGCCCTCGCCCGCATCGGCAACGAGTTCCAGCCGCTCGTACCGCCTCGCGGGTCGGTGGCCGGCAGCGTCCAGGCGGCGCTGCCCCACAGCTACCTCGCCGCCGCGATGCACCACATCCCCGCGAGGGAGCTGGGCGACCTGTCCGAGCCGGTCGAGAGCGACGTGCTGGTGTGCTCCGACCACCCTTCAGCCACCGAGCTCACGAGCACGCTCATCGACTCGATGCCTGACATGAGGGCCCTCGACGCCGGCAGCCTGGCACTGGCCGCTCCCATCGAGGCCTTCACCGCGGTGCTGCTGCAGCTGAACGTGCGGTACTCCACCCGAGCAGCGGTCACCTTCACCGGCATCACACGGTGACCGGCGAGAGGCCCATGCGGCTGTACGACACCGCCCGCGACGAGGTCGTCGACTTCGCACCCGGCGAGGTCGTCAGCATGTACACGTGTGGCATCACCCCGTACGACGCCACCCACATCGGCCACGCCGCCGTCTACCTCACCTACGACGTGTTGCAACGCCGGCTGCGCGACCGTGGCCACGAGACCCGGTGTGTCCGCAACATCACCGACGTCGACGACTCGATCCTCGGCAAGGCGCGCGAGCTGGGGGTGCACTACCTCGATCTCGCGGCTGCCGAGACCGCCCGCTTCGACTCCGACGTGGTGGCCCTCGGGATGCTGCCCGCGTGGAGCGAGCCGCGGGCCACGTCGGCCATCGCCGACATCCGTGGCTTCATCGGCATGGTGCTCGACCAAGGCCACGCCTACCAGGCGGGTGGGGCGGTCTACTTCGACATCAACAGCATCGACTCGTTCGGCCAGGTGAGCCGGCTGCCCCGCGAGACGATGCTCGCCTACGCCGCCGAGCGTGGTGGGAACATCGACGATCCCCACAAGCGCGACCCCCTCGACTTCGTGCTGTGGCAGCCCTCGGCCGACGACGAGCCCGCGTGGGAGTCGCTCTGGGGACCGGGGCGTCCGGGTTGGCACATCGAGTGCTCGGCGCTGGCCCTGCGCGAGCTCGGCACCACCATCGATCTGCACGGCGGCGGAAGCGACCTCATCTTCCCCCACCACGAGTGCGAGGCTGCGCAGTCCGAGGCCGCAACGGGCGAGCCGTTCGTCCGGCACTGGATGCACCAGGCGATGGTGCGCATGGACGGCGAGAAGATGTCGAAGTCGCTCGGCAACCTGGTGTTCGTCAGCGAGCTGCGCACCCAGTGGGACCCGCGAGCCATCCGGCTCGGCGTCGTCAGCCACCACTACCGCGATTCGTGGGAGTGGAACGACGGGCTCATGCCCAACGCCCAGGCCCAGCTCGAGCGCTGGCTCGACGTGGGCGCAGGCGACGGCGCCCTCGACGAGGTGCGGACCGCTCTCGACGACGACCTTGACACGGTGTCTGCTGTGGCCGCCATCGACGATGCGGCGGCCAGCGGCCGGGGCGTCTCCGAGGCGGCGCTGCTGCTGGGCGTCGACCTGCTCGACCCGCCCCACCCCCACCTCGTCTGAGGGCTCCCCGCCGACCACGCCCCGCTCACG
>JAENWR010000121.1 GCA_016649895.1 Acidimicrobiia bacterium
CCCGCTTGGGGCTGATGCGCACGAGGGCTTGGGCGCGGGTGTCGGCCAGGCCGGCGCCGAGAGCGATCGCGTCGTAGCCAGCGTCGAATACGAACATCGGTACGTCACCGTGGTTGCCGAGGAGGCCGACCAGGCGTTGTACCTGGTCGATGGTGGCGGTGGTGGTATCGGTGCTGGGCGCGATCCGCATGGCGTCAACGGGGGCGGTCCAGCTGTTGGGCGCCCAGTCGAGTTGGGTGATCCACTGGTAGGACCAGCCCGCCACGATCGGCTGGCCGGCGGAGTGCTTCGATGCCGAGTAGTAGAAGCCCCGTTCGGGACTGGTCTCGGCGTCGCAGCGGTCCCACGTCGACGCGTCGACCGCGAACACCGGCGGCCAGCCCGTCGGGCGGTAGTCCACCAGGGTCCGGCGCAACATGTCGGAGTCGAGCCTGCCGTGGGCGAGCGCCTTGTAGAGGCTGCCGTGGCTGCGTCGGAACACGGGCTCGAGGCTCAGCGCCGGCACCGAACCAACCGGTGCCGGCGCGCACAGCACGGCGTCGCTCAACTCGAATAGTGCGTCGGCCCAACTGAACAAGCACTGGTGGAACTCCTGGCGGAACCCCACCAGTGCTGCGGTCGGTGCCGGATCGGGCTGTTGGCCAGTGCCAGACAATATCATCATATCCGAGAGGATTACTACTCTCGGATTGCTGATAGGGGATGCTGCGAGTGGGGGTGATGGTCGTGAACCAACAGACCGTCGTCGGGCTCGAGATCGTCCCCGTCGACACATGACCTCGGCGTGTCCGAAAGTATGTATACTCTCGGACATTGGGGTGAGATACTCGCTCTTGGAGGTGTGATGACATCGAAGAAGACCGCGACCCGGCTCGAGGGCTACGAACGTCGCTACCGCGACCTGGCCCGTCAGCTGGGCGACATCGGCTACATCGCATCGGGCAGCGTCGCCGAACGCTTCAACCGATGCGGCAAGGCGAACTGCGCCTGTCACGGTGACCCACCCCGACTCCACGGCCCCTACTGGCACTGGACCGCCAAGGTCGACGGCAGGACCGTCAACCGCAGACTCAGCCCCCGCGAAGCCGCGCTCTACACCGACTGGATCGGCAACGACCGCCGAGCCCGCCTCCTGCTCTCCCAGATGAAAGACATCGCCGCCAAAGCCACCGACCTCATCCTCAAACTGCAGCCCGAACCGCCATCCGACAGCTAGAGCCGAGGTTTAAACGCAAGCTAAGTGGATAGGCCGTACATATGTTCGATGCACGTCCTTCTCAGGATCTTTCTACTCCTTCCGATGTCGCCTCGATCTCGGGAAGGAGGACGCGGGGGTTGAACGTCGCGGTGGGGTCGAGGGCCCGCTTGATGGACCGGAACGCGGCGATCTCGGCCGGGGAGCGGTTGAGGTGAAGCCACTGGCGCTTGGCCCGCCCGATGCCGTGCTCGGCGCTGATGCTGCCGCCCATCGATGCGACCAGCTCGAGCACGGCGGCGACGACCGACTCGTCGTCGGGAGCGAGGCCCGTGATGTTCACGTGGATGTTGCCGTCGCCGGCATGGCCGAACAGCCACAGTCGGGCCTCGGGCGCCACGGTGGCCACCAGGCTGCGCACCTCGGCGATGAAGCGAGCAAGACGGGGCAGCGGCAGCGTGACGTCGAGCTTGTGCGGCGGGGTGGTTCCGACCCGGCTGATCGTTTCGGTGTGCGCGTCGCGCCAGCGCCACAGATCGGCGCGGCGGGTGGCGTCGTCGGCGACGGCGACGGCGACCACCCCATCGAGTCGGCCGACGGCATCTCCCAGGACCGCGATGGGGTCGTGTCCGCCGGCGACCTCGACGAGGAGCATCACCGCGACGTCGCCCAGGGGCGGGGAGGCGCCGATCACCTCGGCGACCGAGGCGATGCCGTCGGCGAACATCAGCTCGAGCGCCTCGAGCTCGGGGATGGCGCGCCGCAGCGGGCCGATCGCCGCCACCGCGGCATCGACGCTGTCGAACCCGACGAGCGCGACCGCGCGCTCGCCGGCGTCGGGCACCAGCGCGAGCCGAGCGCTGGTGATGACCCCGAGGGTGCCCTCGCTTCCGCACATGAGAGCCCCGAGGTCGTAGCCGGTGTTGTCCTTCACCAGGCCGCCGAGGTGCGACACCACACTGCCGTCGGCCAGGACCACCTCGAGGCCGATGACCTGGCGGCGGGTCATGCCGTGGCGGACCACGTGGTGGCCACCGGCGTTGGTGGCGACGCTGCCCCCGATGGTGGCCGACTCGCGTGCCGCGAAGTCGACCCCGTAGCGCCAGCCAGCGGCCCGAGCTGCCGCCTCGACTGCCGCGACGGTGGCTCCCGCCCCGGCCGTCACCTGACCGGAACGATCGTCGACCTCGCCGATGCTGCTCAGTCGGAGCGTGGACAGGACCACGTCGCCTGCCGATGGAACAGCTCCGCCGACCAGACCGGTGTTGCCGCCCTGGGGCACGATGTGCACGCCGTTCGACGAGCACCAGCGCACCACTGCGGCCACCTCCGACGTGTCGGCCGGACGCACGACCGCTCGACACGTGCCAACCCAACGCGCGGTCCAGTCGGTGCGGTAGCTGGCTGTGACCTCTGGGTCGTCGAGGACGTGGGGGTGTCCGACGATGGAGCGCAACGCGTCGAGCCCTGACGCATCGGCCACCTCAGTCCTCGTAGACCGGCGTGCGCTTCTCGAAGTAGGCGTTGACCGACTCGACCTGGTTGGGCGCCCCGATGAGCGAGCCCATCGTGGCCGCCTCGGCGGCGAAGCCCTCGGCGATCGGCACCTGGCCGGCCATCGAGATGAGCCGCTTGGCGCCGCGGATGGCCTGGGGGCTCTTCGCGGCGATCTCCCGGGCGAGAGCCAGCGCGTCGGCATGGGGATCGTCGCTGAGGTGCGTGGCGAGGCCGAGCTCGACGCGCTCGGTGCCCGTCACCATGCGGCCGGTGAACGCCAGCTCCTTGGCGACGTCGAGGCCGACGAGGCGGGGCAGCATCTGCGTACCGGTCATGTCGGGCACGAGCCCCCAGCGGATCTCGAGGACGCTCATGGTGGCGTCGGGGGCGATGAACCGGATATCGGCGCCCAGGGCCAGCTGGAACCCGGCACCGAGTGCGGGCCCGTGCACCGCTGCGATGACCGGCACCTCCTGCTCGGTCCAGGTGTAGACGGCCTGCTGCCCACGCGAGGTGATGCGGTCACCGCGGTCGAGGACGGCATTCGAACCCGACCGCTCGGGCCGCTCGGCCATGGCCTGGAAGCTCGAGAAGTCGAGCCCGGCGCAGAAGCCGCGACCCTCGCCGGACAGCACGATGGCACGCACCGATCGCTCGGACTTCAGCGACTCCCCCGCCTCGATGAGGGCCTCGAACATGGCGCCGTCGACGGCGTTCATCTTGTCGGCACGACTCAGACGGACGTCGGCGACACCGCCGTCGATGGCGATCGTGACCCGGTCGTTGATGACGCGCTCGGTCATGGTGCCTCCCTGGATGGTCTCGGGCGCACACTACCGAGGCGCGGTCCACCGTTCAGGCCCGGTGAGCGAAGATGATGGAGCTCCCCCTTGCGGGACGACATCATGAGTGCCAACCCCCACACCACCCGCTCGGCGTTCAGCCGGAGCACCCGTCGACGCGCCGTGGCCGTCGTGCTCGCGGCTGCCATCGTCGCTGGTCTCGTCGCGCCCTCGGCTGCACAGGAGGACAGTCCGGCTTCCGACGAGGCCAGCCAGCCGTCGGGCTCCGCCCTCGACGTCGCCCGCTCGCTGCTGCCCGAGCACCTGCGCACGATCGAGGCGTCGAGTGCCGCCCTGTCCCAGGCGACGAGCCGCGTCGTCGCCCTCGAGCAGACGATCCTCACCAACCGGGAGATCCGCGATGTCGCCAGTCTGCAGCTCCTCCAGCTCGCGACCGATCGCGAGCAGCAGCGCACCGCGATCGCCACGCAGCGGAGCCGTCGGCTCGAGGCGGGTCGCCGGGCCGAGGATCTGCGGGGAGAGCTGGCCGAGCTGGCCGTCGCCGCCTACGTGGGCGGCGGGCGCACCGCCGACGCACTTCCGCTCAACGCCGAGTCGGCCAGCGACTCCGGACGCCAACAGGTCATGGTCGATGCAGTCGACGAGACCTTGCGGGCGCGGCTGGCCGCCGCCGAGGCCGACGTCGTCGACGCCAGCCAGAAGGTCGAGACCGCCCGAACCGAGCTCGGCCGGATCGTGGCCGAGGTGCACGAGACGACGCGCCGTCGCGACGCCGCCGAGGCCATCCTGATCGACGCCGAACCCGCGATGCCGGCGGCGCAGGAGCGCTATCGCGACACCTTCATGGTGGCCACGGTGTCGGGGTCGGACATGTCGGTCGTGGCGTTCGACGCCTATCGCACCGCGGCCTCCTCACAGGCCTCGTGTCGCATCCACTGGACGGTGCTCGCAGGCATCGGTCGGGTGGAGAGCCGCCACGGCACCTACGGCGGGGCCCGGCCACAGTCGGACGGCACGACGAGCCCCCGCATCATCGGCATCACGCTCGACGGCCGACCCGGCATCGCCACGATCACCGACACCGACGGCGGCGCGTTCGATGGCGACCGCGTGTACGACCGAGCCGTGGGCCCGATGCAGTTCATCCCGGGCACCTGGCGAACGGCCCGGCGCGACGGCAACGGCGACGGGCGCCAGGATCCCCACAGCCTCTACGACGCCGCAGCGGCCGCCGCGGCATACCTGTGCCGCTTCGGCGGTGGGCTCGACCACGGTGGCAGGCTCAACCAGGCGATCCTGTCCTACAACCAGTCGCAGCACTACGTGAACGAGGTCCTGCGGTACGGCCGGAGCTACGCGCACCTCGAATGAGTCGCGAGTTGTCATGACAACTAGAGGCTCACGAGAGGTGACCTGTGGGCGACGGTGTGGGCAACGGACGATGTCCTGGGGACTGCTCGCCCACAGCTGGGGAGAAGGCTGGGGATGGCCGATTCCCGTTGACGGCGGCCCGAAGCCGGCGCACGATGCATCCACACCGAGCGAGCACGGATCGCTCTGGAGCCGCAAGTCGAACACCATCGGTTCGCCGATGAGGTCCGAGGAGCAGAGCCGGACGAGACGAAGCGCACGGGACAGGTGAGCACCGGCATCTGGCGCCTTCGGGCGATGGATCGCAGTGCGAGCCGCAACGGAGCCCCGAGGAGCTGACCGGTTCGCCGGAAGGTTACTCGGGGCTCCACCCGTTTTCGGGGGGACCGGGACCGGAGGCGGGCGGCCCTGTCCCACCTCACGGGGTTCTATCAGCCCGTAATTGACACGCCGACAATCGGTTGCCTACGGTCATCGAGCCGCTTGTGACCTGCATCACAGCGAACTGCGCACGCGATCGAATGAAATGGGGGGGGAATGGCCTGGTGAGAAGCAACCGTGCGACGAAGCCGACGAGCCTCCGCCACCACCATCCGGTGGCCTGCCATCATCTCGGTGTGCACATCTCGTCCGTTCCGAGGTGCCCCTCGCTCTCGGGACCCGTCAACGCCCTCCAGGAGTCCACCCAATGAGCCGTCCCCGGTCGGTCAGCAAGCTCGAGCCCCGCAAGGGCGCTGAGTCCACGCACCTGCTCGAGGTCCGCGACCTGAAGACCCACTTCATCACCGCCCGTGGGCGCGTCCGGGCCGTCGACGGCGTCACGTTCAGCCTCGAGCGCGGCAAGACCATCGGCATCGTGGGGGAATCCGGCTCGGGCAAGACCGTGCTCGCTCGCTCGATCATGAACCTGCTGCCGCGCAACAACGTGGTGCGCGACGGTTCGGTCATCTTCGAAGGCAGCGACATCACCGACTACTCGTCCAAGCAGATGCGCGACATCTGGGGCATCGAGATCGCCATGGTGTTCCAGGACCCCATGACATCGCTCAACCCCGTCGTGAAGGTCGGCCGTCAGATCACCGAGTCGCTCCGGTTCCACCTCGACCTGGACAAGTCCGAAGCGCGTGACACCGCCGTCGCCCTCCTCCGCTCGGTGAACATCCCCGAGCCCGAGAAGCGCATCGACGAATACCCCCACCAGCTGTCGGGCGGCATGCGCCAACGGGTCACCATCGCCATCGCCCTCGCCTGCGGTCCGAAGCTGCTGATGGCCGACGAGCCCACCACGGCGCTCGATGTCACCGTCCAGTCCCAGATCCTGAACCTGCTCGCGAAGCAGCAGAAGGAGCGCGACATGGGAATGGTGCTCGTCACCCACGACCTCGGTGTCGTGGCCGGCCGAACCGATGAGATCATCGTGATGTACGGCGGCAAGGTGGTCGAGAAGGCGCCGACCCCCGTCCTCTTCAGCCACATGAAGATGCCCTACACAGAGGCGCTCCTCCGTTCGATCCCCAAGCTCGAGGATCCCAGCCACACCCGGCTCAAGGTCATCGGCGGACGCCCGCCCGACCTCATCAACCCGCCCAAGGGTTGCAACTTCAGTCCCCGCTGCCCTTACGCGCAGCCCAAGTGCCACGAGGAAGAACCTCCGTTGATCGCTGCTGAGACCCCCGGTCACGAGTACGCCTGCTGGTTCCCTGTCGGGACCCCGGAGAACCGTGCCGCCTTCGATCGCAACCTCGAGGCACGGCTCCCGCAGGCCCTGGTCACCCTCGATGGGGCCGGCCTCGGCGCCAGCGCGGAGCGCTGACATGGCCGGTACCGGAACCGCACATCTGCGCCCCGAGGCGAACCCTCTCATCAGCGTCGAGAACCTCACCGTCGAGTTCCCGCTCGGTGGTGGCGCCAAGGTCCACGCCGTCAGCGGGATCAGCCTCGACGTCCTCGATGGCGAAACCCTCGGACTCGTCGGCGAGTCGGGCTGCGGCAAGTCGACCACGGGTCGCGCCATCATGCAGCTGCCGGCACCCACCAGCGGCTCGGTGAAGTTCAAGGGCACCGACCTCACCGAGCTCGACGGCGAAGCGTTGCGCCGCCTGCGCCCCGAGATGCAGATGATCTTCCAGGATCCGATCTCGTCGCTCAACCCGCGGCGCAAGATCGGCGAACTGGTGGGCGAGCCGCTCGCCATCTGGGATCGCGGCACCAAGGAGGAGCAGCGCGAGCTGGTCGACCGGGTCCTGTCGTCGGTCGGGCTCGACCCCGAGGTCGCCCGCACCAAGCGCGCCCACGAGTTCTCCGGCGGCCAGTGCCAACGCATCTCCATCGCACGCTCGCTGGTGCTCGACCCGAAGGTCATCATCTGCGACGAGCCCGTCTCAGCGCTCGACGTCTCGGTGCAGGCTCAGATCCTGAACCTGCTCGAGGACATGAAGGCCGAGTACCAGCTGACGCTGATCTTCATCGCCCATGACCTCGCCGTCGTGAAGAACGTGAGCGATCGCGTGGCCGTGATGTACCTCGGGAAGCTGTGCGAGGTCGCCAACCCCGACGACCTCTACGCGACGCCGGCCCACCCCTACACGGAGGCGCTCCTCACCTCGATCCCCGTGCCCGACCCCAGCGTGCGCCCCGAGGACCGCGACACCATCCGCGGCGAGCTCCCCTCGCCCATCGCCCCTCCGAGCGGCTGCCGCTTCCGCACCCGCTGCCCGCGCGCCCAGGACCGCTGCGCTCACGTCGAACCCCTCATGCGCCGCGTCGGCGACGACCATTGGGTGGCGTGCCACTTCCCGCTCAGCCCGGTTCTCGAGGACCCCGCGCCTCCTGCGTGAGCCCACAGGACGATACGACGAACGACGACGATTGGCGGTCAAAGAAGGACGGGGCGATGGCACAACCGACACGAGGACGCACCAGGCTCGCTCCCGAGCTGCGGCGCGCACAGATCATCGAATCAGCCATCCCCGTGCTCGCCGGACGCGAGCCAGCCAATGTGACGTTCGAGGAGATCGCCGTCGCGGCTGGGGTGTCGCGGGCGCTCGTCTACAACTACTTCGGCGATCGCAGCGGGCTCGTCGGAGCGGTGTGCCTTCGGTGCTTCGAGCAGCTCGACGAGGCCATCGCCCCGGCGTTCGACCAGTCGCTCAAGCCCTCCCAGCAGGCACGCGAGTGGATTCGCCGCTACCTCCTGTTCGCCATCGAGCACCCCAAGCCCTGGAGCATGATCTCCTCGGCCACGTCGAGCAAGCACCCGGCGGTGCAGAACGCCCGCGAGATGCGCCTCCGCGAGGTCACCGAACGCTGGGGCGGCCAGCCCGAGGTGCGGGTCCTCGCCGCGGCGTTCAGTGGGATGCTGCAGTCGGCCGTGCTCGAGCACGAGAACCTCGAGAACCCGATCGAGTTCGAGCGTCTCGTCGACCTCATCAGCGTCCTGGCGTGGAAGGGCATGTCGCAGCTGCTCCCCGGCGGGCCGGCCGCCACCCGTCGGGCCGTGCCTGTTCGCAGGTCCTGAGCCTCGCGTGGGATCATGAGGCCCATGGCCTCTCCTCCGATGACGATCAACACCAGCGCTGTCTTCAAGGTGACCCTCGCCTCCGACCGGGGCGACATCGTGCTCGAGCTCGATCCCGATCTGGCGCCCACGACGGTGAACAACTTCGTGTCGCTCGCCCGCGACGGCTTCTACGACGGGCTCACGTTCCACCGCGTCGTGCCCGGCTTCGTCGTCCAGGGTGGCGACCCGGACGGCACCGGCAGCGGCGGGCCGGGCTACAAGTTCGCCGACGAGCCGGTGAAGGGCGATTACCACCTCGGTGCGGTGGCCATGGCCAACGCCGGCGCCAACACCAACGGCTCGCAGTTCTTCATCTGCATCGAGAACCTCAAGGGACGCCTCGACAAGAACTACAACTACTTCGGTAAGGTCGTCGATGGGATGGACGCCGCTCTGGCCGTGCAGGTGGGCGACTCCATGGGCGCGGTCACCGTCGAGGAGATCCCGAAGAACTGAGGCCGTGGTGGAGCTGAACCTCCCCCGACTGCACGAAGCCATCGCTGCGGCCGTCCCCGATCGCGAGTGCATCGTGCACCGCGATCGTCACCTCACCTGGAGCCAGGTCACCGACCGCACCCGAAGGTTCGCGGCGGGACTCGCCGGTCACGGGGTCGGCCGGTGCGGCGCGCTGGCCGATCGGGCCGGCTGGGAGTCGCCGCACGACCACGTAGCGCTCTACCTGCACAACGGCCCCGAGTACCTCGAGGCGATGCTCGGCGCGATGAAGGCCGGGGCTGCTGCGGTCAACGTCAACTACCGCTACGTGGCCGACGAGCTGCGCTACCTCCTCGCCGACTCCGGCGCAGGCGTCATCGTGCACCACGAGGCGTTCACCCCCACCTTGGCGGCCGTGCTCCCCGACCTCCCCAACGTCGGCCTCCTCGTGCGGGTCCCCGACGGGTCGGGTCACCCCCTGATCGCCGACACCGCTCACCGCCGCACGGTCGACTACGACGAGCTCCTGGCCGCCTCCGATCCCGA
>JAENWR010000053.1 GCA_016649895.1 Acidimicrobiia bacterium
CACCGGCTTGAGACCGTCGCGCACGTCGGGCAGGGCGCGGGCGGTGATGACCGACATCGAGTAGGCGAGGAACGACTCGCTCATCTCGTCGGCGACGGGGACGTCGAGGACCTCGCGGGCGAACGGGACGAGCTCTCCCTGTTGGGCCATGCGGTGGTGCTCCGGGTGCTGGTTGCTGATCGTGCGGGCCATCCGAGCCTAGCGATCGAACCCGCGTTCGCCGGCGACCCTCGGCCTCCCTCGGGCCGATCTCGTTCTGGCTCCCGGATCTCTACCGGATTGGTAGAGATCCGGGAGCCAGAACGGGTGTGTGAGCGGATCCTCGCCCTGTCGTCTCGCCAGTAGGTCGGCCGGTCAGCCCCATGCCCAGACGGGTTGCTCGAGGTCGTGCACCCGGGTCGATCGGCCGTGCACCGCCACCTCGTGGAACTGGTGGACCACCGCAGCTGTCGGCGCGTGGATGTGGGTGTCGCCGATGAGCAGCTTGATGACCGGCCGGGGGCTCTCGGGGATGGCGAGCATCTCGGGCGAGTCGGGCCGGTCGAGCTCGCCGAGCGGGACGAGGTGGATCGACGCCACCTCGGCCGGGTTCGGGTGCAGGGCGTCGATCGGCCCGCCCCACACCACGATCGGGGTGATGGAGTAGCCCGAGCGGGTGGGGTACACGTCGAGCCGGCCGAGCACGTCGCCGGGCCCGACCTCGAGGCCGATCTCCTCGTGCAGTTCGCGGCGGGCGGCCTCGGGGGCGGACTCGCCCTCGTCGATGTGGCCCCCGGGGAGGGCCCACTGGCCGGCGTGGGCCCGCATCTTCGGGGCGCGCCGGGTGAGCACCAGCGCGGCGCTGCCGTCGCCGACATCGACCACGGTGAGCGCCACGGCGGCGAGCCGGCTCTCGGGGAGGTGGGGGTCGGGAAGCGGCCCGAAGCCGGCGACGTGCATGGCGAGCCGCGCCCGCAACGTGTCGTCGAACCGGTAGGAGGGGGTGCCGGGCGTGGCGGCCATCACCTCGATCACAGCGCGGGGCCCAACGGCTCTCGTGAGCGCCGTCCGAAGCGATGTCGGGCGATCGACTCGCGGGTGAGGTCGGACTCGATCACGTCGTGGCGGGCCAGGTAGGTCGATACGAACGCCTGCACGGTGGCGGCCACCGGCAGGGCCAGCAGCGCGCCGATGACGCCGAGGATGGCCGCCCCGGCGATGACCGCCCCGAACGCCACCGCCGCGTGCAGCTGCATCGTGTGGGCGCTGACGCGGGGGAGCAGCACGTAGTTCTCGAGCTGTTGGTAGACGACGACGATGCCCACCACCCAGGCTGCGGTGATGGGGTCGTGGAGGAGGCCGATGACGATGGGCAGGGCGCCGGCCATGTAGGTGCCCACCACCGGGATGAACTGCGACATCACGCCCACCCACAGCGCCAACGGCAACGAGTACCGCACGTCGGCGACCTCGAACGCGCCCCAGTGGAAGAGCCCGGAGATGACGGCCAGCAGCGCCCGCGAGTAGATGTAGCCTCCGGTCTTGGCGATGGCGATCTCCCACACCTTGAGCACCTCGCGCTGACCCTCAGGTGGCAGCGCCGAGCAGAGCGTCCGGCGCAGGCGGGGTCCGTCGGCCACCAGGTAGAAGGTGAAGAGCAACACGGTGAGCAGGCTGAACAGCGTGCCGATGATGGTGGAGCTGATCTCCCAGATGTTGCCGGCCATCTGGGTGGCGACCTCTTCGGCTCGTCCACCCTCCTGGAACTCGGCCACCAGCGCCTCGGCGTCGATCTCCAGGTCGAAGGTGCGGTTGGCCCAGTCCTGGATCTGCACGATGTAGTCGGGCATGCGATCGATGAGTTGCACGACCTGGTCGATGAGCAGCTGGCCCATGAAGAAGGCGAAGACGCCGAAGGCCGCGGCGAGGCCGACGAACGTGAGGAACGTGCCCAGACCGCGCCGGACGCCGCGTTGCTCGAGCCAGTTGACCGCCGGCTCGATCGCGAACGACAGGAACATCGACACGAGCAGGATGACGATCAGCGCCTCGAGGCGGCTGAGGAGCCACGCCAGCGCGGTGACGACCGCGAGCCCCACGAAGAACATGACGATGGCGCGCGGAACCCACGACGGCATCGGCTCGGAGCGGAACCGCGGTGGCTTGGTGCGCAGGATCGGGGGATCGCCCGCGTCGTTGTCCGCGTCGCCGTCGGTGGTCGCAGGGGGCTCGACGGGCTCGCTCATGTGATCACCGGTGCTGACGGTAGATGGGGACGAGGCTCAGATGGTGAACGCCATGTTGTCGAGGACCCGCACGCCGAGCTCTTCGTCACCGATGATCTCGACCTTGCCGGTGGCCATGGCCTGGCCACCCGTGCGCCGACCGCACCCGAGCGCGTTGTAGTTCTCGGTGTCGAGGCGGATGGTGACGGTGGGGTCGTCGGGCACCTCGTCGAGCACGCGGGCCCGCCCCTCGACCACAACGGGGATGGTGCGCGACACCGGGCCGTACACGTCGATGACGACGGTGCTGCCCTCGGGAGCGGCGACCTTCTTGCCGACGACGTAGCCGATGGAGGCGGCCACCCGGTCGATGCTCATCTCGGCGACCGGACCGTCGAGGTGGCCGGGGCGGTCGAGCGCCCGGCGGATGTCCTGCTCGTGCTCCCAGCAGTCGAAGGCCCGGATCTCCATGAAGACCCGGTACGGGCCCTGGCCCTCGGGCGTGAAGCCCACGCGTTCGAAGTCATCGCGGCTCATCTGCTTCAGCTGGTCCAACCGACGGGCGGTGATCTCACGCAGCTCGGCGACGATCTCTTCGCCGCTGCGGTCGCGGCGTGCGTCGACCCACGCCTCGTTGGCCTCGCCGATGGGGTTGCGGACGTGGTCGCCCATCTCGTCGGGGGGCTGAGGCGCTTCGTCGCCCGCCAGCATCCGCTCGGTGCCGATGATGTGCGCCACCACGTCGTGCACCGTCCAGCCCGGAAGCTCGGTGTCGTGGTTCCACTCGAGCTCGTCGAGGTCGCTGCACAGCTCGATGAACGCAGCCCACTCGCGTTCCAACAGGTCGATCACTCGTGCACCCATCGCGGTCCCCTTCGGTCGTGCCCCACTCCAGTGTGTCAGCGTTCGTCGGGGTCGAGGGCCGCGTCGTCGGCGGCGAACTCGGCGATGGCTGCGGCGTCCTGCGCGGCACGCTTCTGCTTGTGGGAGGCGGAGATGAACCGGGTCCAGATCCACCAGCCGACGACGGCGAGGATCACGGCGATCACCACGTACTGCAGCACGCCCACGTAGTCGCCGACGCGCTCCCAGTTGTCGCCCAGCTTGTAGCCGGCGCCCACCAGGGCCAGGTTCCAGACCAGGCTGCCCGCGGCGGTGTAGAGCGTGAACTTCACCGGCGACATCCGCCGGAACCCGGCGGGCACCGACACGAGCGAGCGGATGAGCGGCACGCACCGGCACACGAGCACGGCGACCGACGAGTGCTCGTCGAACCAGTCCTCGGCGCGGTCGAGGTCGTGGGCGCTCACGCCGAGCCACTTGCCGTAGCGGGCGGTGAGGGCGTGCAGGCGCACCGGGCCGATGGCGGCCGACACCAGGTAGAGGGTCCACGCGCCGACCAGCGAACCGACCGTGGCGGCGAGCACCATCAGCCAGAAGTTCGCCTCGCCCTGGTTGGCCGCGAAGCCGGCGGCGGGCAGCACGACCTCGGACGGGATGGGCGGGAACACGTTCTCGACCGCCACCAGCGAGGCGACGCCGACGTAGCCGATGGTGTCGATGACCTCCACCACCCACTCGGTCAGGTCGCCGGTGATGAAGTCGGAGAGGCCGGCGATGACCGTCGGGCTCTGGTGGGCGGACATGGACGGCGACGCTACCGGTTGGCCCGACGGGTACGGTCGCACCGAGCCAGCAGGGGAGCGTGCCATGACACCGGTCGATCAGCCCACCGAAGCCATCGAGTTCTTCTTCGACCCCATGTGCCCGTGGGCTTACCAGACGTCGGTGTGGATCCGCGAGGTGCGCGAGCAGGTGCCGCTCGACATCACGTGGCGGTTCTTCAGCCTCGAGGAGATCAACCGGGTCGAGGGCAAGAAGCACCCGTGGGAGCGCGAGTGGTCGTTCGGCTGGTCGCAGATGCGGGTCGGCGCGCTCCTCCGGCGCCAGGGCCACGAGCACCTCGACGCCTGGTACGCCGCGGCCGGCTCGGCGTTCCACCGCGAGGGGCGTCGCACGCATGAGCGCGAGGTGCACCGCGAGCTGCTGGCCGAGCTGGGCCACGATCCCGCGCTGGTCGACGAGGCCATCGCCGATCAGTCCACCACCGACGAGGTGCGGGCCGACCACGACCACGCGGTTGCCCGCCACGGTGCGTTCGGCGTGCCCACGATCGTGCTGCCCGGCGATCACGCCGTGTTCGGTCCTGTCATCACCCCTGCCCCCACCGGCGAGGCGGCCGCCCGCCTCTGGACCCTGGTGCGCGGCTGGAACGAGTTCCCGCACCTGTACGAGCTCACCCACCCAAAGACCAAGGACGACCAGCGCCACATCGCCGACAGCTTCGACCCCTACCTGCGGTCGCGGGCGTGGAACACGGTGTCGAACCCGGCGCCGTAGCCACCTGTCGTCTGCTGGGCCAGACTGAGCGGGCCCCCTGTCCCTCGAGTTCCGGGAGTCTCGATGAACGACCAGCAGTTCCAGAAGGTGAAGAGCGGCGACGGCTTCATCGCCGCCCTCGACCAGAGCGGCGGTTCCACGCCGAAGGCGCTCAAGCTCTACGGCATCGAGGAGGACGCGTACTCGGGCGACGCCGAGATGTTCGACGTCGTGCACCAGATGCGAACCCGCATCATCACCAGCCCCGAGTTCACGGGCGACCGGGTCCTCGGCGCCATCCTCTTCGAGGACACGATGGACCGCCAGATCGAGGGTCGTGGCTCGGCCGAGTACCTGTGGGACGTCAAGGGAGTGGTGCCGTTCCTGAAGGTCGACAAGGGCCTGGCTGACGAGGCCGACGGTGCCCAGGTGATGAAGCCGATCCCCGGTCTCGACGAGCTGCTCGGCCGGGCCACCAAGGCGGGCGTGTTCGGCACCAAGATGCGCTCGGTCATCAAGCTCGGCAACGCGGTCGGCGTCGACACCGTCGTCAGCCAGCAGTTCGAGGTGGGCCGCCAGATCCTGGCCGCCGGGCTCGTGCCCATCATCGAGCCCGAGATCGACATCCACAGCCCCGAGAAGGCCGAGGCCGAGGCGCTGCTGAAGGCCGACATCCTCGCCGAGCTGAACCGGTTGCCCGACGATCAGCACGTCATGTTGAAGCTGACGCTGCCCGAGACCGACGGCTTCTACCAGGAGCTCGTCGACCACACCCGCGTGCTGCGGGTCGTCGCGCTGTCAGGCGGCTACTCGCGCGAGGACGCCAACGCCCGCCTGGCCCGCAACCCCGGTGTCATCGCCAGCTTCTCGCGGGCGCTCACCGAGGGCCTCAGCGCCCAGCAGAGCGACGACGAGTTCAACGCCATGCTCGGCGGCGCCATCCAGTCGATCTTCGAGGCCTCGAAGGGCTGATCCTCGGCGAGACCCGGGACTGCCATCGCGGGTGTCGTCGCGTGCTGGTCACACCTCAAGCCGGGGGACGAGCAAGTCCTTCGAGTGTCGCTGCGATGCGGCTCAGCTCGACTCGCTCGGACGCGACCTGCATCACAAGTCGGTACACGTCGTCGTTCGACGCGCCCGAGAGGCTCTGCCCGTTGATCTCGATGAACACGGCGGTCGCCAGCCAACCCAGGCGCTTGTTGCCGTCGATGAGGGCGTGGTTGTTCACGATCGACTGGAGGAGTGCGGCGGCTTTCCACCACAGGGTCGGATAGGCGTCGTGGCCGCCGACGGTGGTCTGTGGTCGGGCCGCTGCCGCGGCGAGTAGGCCGATGTCGCGCACGGGTGGCGGATCGCAGAGCAGCCGTCGTGCCAGTCCGATGAGGTCGTCGAGGTCGAGGAACTCGACGGGATCGGTCACTGGCCGAGGCGGTCGATGGCATCGGCGTGTGCGTCGAGGATCAGGTCGGCCGCCGCGGCCACCCGGTCGCGATGCTCGCTGCGTGCGACGTAGTCCCGGATCGCGCGGCGGGCGACGTCTTGCATCGACATCCCCTCCGACGCGGCCCGCTCCCTCAGTGCCCGCTGCTCGTCGTCGCTGAGACGCAGTGTCATGGCCATGACGTGATGGTATCGGACTGATACCACTGCGGAGGAGGCCCGAGGGATGAGAATGCCCGCGCCGTTCCGTCTGCAGTGACATGAAGCTCACCGTGCAGACGTTCCTGACCATCGACGGCGTGATGCAGGCGCCCGGTGGGCCCGAGGAAGACCCGAGCGGCGCCTTCGCCCACGGCGGTTGGCAGGCCCCGTTCCCCGACCCGGCCGTCGGCGAGTTCGTCACCGAGCTCAACAGCCACGCCAGCGCGTTCCTGTTCGGACGCCGGACCTTCGACATCTTCCGCGGCCATTGGCCCGACTTCACCGATCCCGACGACGCCATCGCCACGGCGATCAACTCGTTGCCCAAGCACGTCGTGTCGAGGTCGCTCAGCGAGGCCGACGCCACCTGGCGCGGTGAGCACCCCGACACCGCTCACCTCGTCACCGGCGATGTCGTCGGCGCGGTGCGTGCGCTGAAGGAGCAACCTGGCGACGAGCTGCAGATCTGGGGAAGCGGCCAGCTGCTCCAGACCCTGATGCAGCACGACCTCGTCGACGCCTTCCGGCTGATGACGTTCCCGCTGGTGCTCGGCTCCGGTCGCCGGCTGTTCAGCGATGGCGTCGTGCCGGTGACGCTGCACCCCGTCGACCTCACCGTGACCGACCTCGGGGTCGTCATCAGCACCTACGAACCGGCCGGCCCGGTCCGCCACGGCCAGATGTAGGTTGCTCGGCCGTGGACGAGGTGCGGCGGGCGTATGGGCTCATGGCGGAGCAGTACATCGAGCTGTTCGGCCGCAGCTCCGAGGTGCACGTCGACGACCTCGACTTCATCGTCCGCCATCTGTCGATCCGGCCCGGTGCCGTGCTCGACGTGGGGTGCGGCCCTGGCCACATCACCGCACACCTGCGCTCTCTTGACGTCGACGCCGCGGGCATCGACCTGGTGCCCGAGTTCGTCGACCACGCCCGTGCCACCCGTCCCGATGGCCGCTACGAGCTGGGCTCGATGCATCAGCTGCCCGTCCCCGACGGTTCTGTGGCCGGCATCCTGGCGTGGTACTCGCTGATTCACACGCCGCCGGGCGATCTCGACGGCGTTCTCGCCGAGCTGCGGCGTGCACTTGCCCCGGGCGGCACGCTGGTCGCGGGGTTCTTCGACGGCGACGAGGTGGTGCCCTTCGAGCACAAGGTGGTGACCGCCTACTTCTGGCCGGTCGACGAGATGTCGGCGCGGCTGCGGCGGGCGGGTTTCACCGAGGTCGAGCGCATGCAGCGGCCCGGCACCGCCGAACCCGGCCACCGACCGCACGCCGCGATCGCGGCCGTCGCCCGTTAGCGCAAGGGAGAGCACCCGATGAGACCGCTCCGCTACTCGATCAACGTCACCCTCGACGGCTGCGTCGATCACCAGGTGATACCTGCGGACGAGCAGTTGCACCGCCATCACGCCGCCAACCTGGAACGGTCCGATGCCCTCCTCTTCGGCCGCGTGACCTACGAGATGATGGAGGGGGCGTGGCGACAGACGGCGGGGGGAACCTGGCCCGACTGGATGGACGACTGGATGGTTCCCTTCGCCCGGACGATCGACGGAGCCAAGAAGTACGTGGTGTCGAGCACCCTGGACCAGGTGGACTGGAACGCCGAGCTCGTGCAGGGGGACCTGGGCGATGCCGTTCGACAGCTCAAGCAGGAGTCGGGCGAAGGCCTGTCGGTGGGCGGCGTGACCCTGCCGCTGGCCTTGGCCGAGCTGGGGTTGATCGACGAGTACGAGTTCGTCGTGCAGCCCGTGGTGGCGGGCCACGGGCCGACGCTGTTCGCCGGCCTGAGCGAGCGGCTCGATCTGCAGCTCGTGGGGCGCCACGAGCTCGCGTCGGGGGCAGTCGCGCTGCGCTACCAGCCCCGTCGGGTCACGGCTTGAAGGTCGTCATGGTCGCGCTGGGGCGTCGGATCGAGCGATCGCACGCCAGATGAGGGCCGCGGCGAGGACCTCGATGACACCGCCGACGGCGAGGGCCCAGCGGACGCTGGTGGCGGTGGCCAGCGCGCCAGCGGCGAGTGCGCCGAAGATGATGACCCCTCGAGTGAAGATCCTGGAGGTCACGTTGACCCGTCCGAGCAGATGGTTCGGCGTGAGCCGCTGTTGCATGCTGCGTGCGATCGGTCGCTGAGCACCGGCGGGAAGACCGTTGAGGAACCAGACCACGACGAGGAGCAGAGCGGAGTCGGTGATCGCGGCGACGACGAGCGTCGCTCCTTGGACGGCAACGGCTCCCGACAGGGCCGCCCGGATGCCGATCGCCCCGGCGATGCGCCGACCCGCGAGCGAGCCGGCGAATGCGCCCAACGCTCCCGCGGCGAGGACGGCTCCGAACGTGAAGCCCGGCGCGCGCAGCTCGATGGTGACGAGCACGACCAGCAGGCTCATCCCGGCGGATACACCGAGGTAGTACACGACCTGGGCGGCGGTGAAGGGGCCGAGGACGGGCTGGCTGCGCAGCCAGGTGAAGCCCTCGACGGCTTCGCGTCGGCGGGTGCTCGGCCCAGCGGAGCCGTGGGCTGGACCGGGCGGGCGAGACGGCGTCGTTGGTAGGCGACGGAAGGGATGCACGGATCCGAGGTAGCTGGCTCCGTCGATCAAGAATGGAAGCCAGGGAGCGAGCCCGAATGCGGCAGCGCCGATCGGTCCGCCGGCGAAGTCGTTGGTGACGATCTCTGCGCTGGCGATGCGAGCGTTCGCCCGATCGAGGTCCTCGTCGTCGACCACTGTCGGCACGAGCGCGACCACCGAGGGGTCGACCATGATCTCGCCGACGGTGACGACGAACGCCACGACACAGAGTTGCCAGATCGCCACGAGGTCCATCCAGACCAACGTGGCGAGAGCGAGCATCACGAGCCCCCTCCAGGTCTGGGTGACGAGGATCGTCTGCCGACGGTCGCGCCGATCGACGATGACGCCCCCGAGCGGAGCGAAGGTGGCCCACGGCAGGTACTGCGCTGCGGTGACGGTGCTGATGAGCAGCGGGGACGAGGTCAACGAGGCGGCCAGCAATGGCAGCGCGGCGAGTCGGATGCCGTCACCGGTGTTGGTGATCAGCGAACCCCGGAAGAGCGCATCGAAGCCGGGGCCGAGCGGCCGTTGCCGGGCCCCCTTCTCGGAGGCGCGAGACCAGCGTGGCCGGAGGTTCACGAGCGCGGACCTCGAGGCGCCGTGCACGCCACTTGGAGCGCCGCGTCAGTCAGCAGTTGGCCATGGCGTCGAGTGCCTCGCAGATCTGGAGCCGGCCCCCAGCTCCGAGAGCGCCGAGGCGAACGGTGAGCACGGACTTCGGCACGGCGGCGAGGTTGTCGAAGGTGGCCACGCTGTCATGGTCGAGCCCCTCGTCTGCGCCGACCGGTATGCAGGTGGGGATGTGCCGAATCGTGCTGGTGACCGGCGCCACCACCACGTTGTTGAGGACGGGGATGACCTCGTCGCGACTGACGATCAGCACCGGCCGACGCTTCTGGTTCGGGGTCTCCATCATCCACAACTCGGCCTGCGCTACCACGACTCCGCCTCGGTCAACGCGACTGCGTTCGCCATGGCGAGGTCGTCATCGTCGGTCGACTGGGGGCGTTCGCGGTAGGAGTCGGCGATGGCGGCACCGATGCGTGCGCGCCGGACCGAGTCGGCGAGGTGCTGCACCCCTTGGCGGATCACGGCGGAGCGGTTCTCGCCCACGCCATCTGCGACCAGATCGTCGATGACGGCGAGCTCCTCGTCGCTGAACCTCGTCGGGACCGGAGTCGTCATACGGTTCACTCTACGACTTGTAGAACGGCCTGAACACTGCCGGAGCGCACTTCATCTAGGCGGGAACCTATAGCGGGTCTGGGCGTGGGGCCCCTTTGCGAACGCCAGCACCTTGGTCGGGGCGACGGCGAACACGATCGCGAAACTCCATCTGGGTGGTGGAGGCTCCCGTCGCGGACGGCGAAGTCCCACTCGCCTCGGTACTTCGCACGCCACTGGTCGGCGAGCACCGCCAGGCTCGTCGCGTCGGTCACTCGGGTCACCGCGCCTTCGACCACGACATCGAGACCGTCCTTCCAGTCGTTTGCGCCGGAGGTCAGCGCAACCAGGGGGTTCGCCGCCATGTTCAACGCCTTCTGCTCGGAGGGGCCGGTGCAGAAGTGGAGCCGGCTGTCGCTCCACACCGCCGTCAAGGGCGTGACGTGGGGTCGACCGTCGCTCCGGACGGTGGAGATCCAGAAGAGCTCGGCGGTCTCGATCGTGCGCACCACGTCGCCCCACGGCGTCGATGGTGATGTGGGATCGCCGAATCGGAGGTCCTGCTCGGGAGTTGGGTCCATGCCCTACCGACGTTCCTCGGAGCCGCGACTCATCGCCGGACGTCGTGGCTCAGGCGGCTGCCGCAGTGAGGACGAGCGGGTGGCCGTCGTCGGTCACGGCTCAGGGGCCAGGCAGGGCGCGGCTGAAGTCGCCGGGCGCGAACCCGGCCGGCGATCTTCCCAGGAGTAGCGCCGTCAGCTCGGCGCCGGTGCCCACGATCGTGGTGTCGGCGCTGTCGCCCGGTCGGGACACGACGGTGGGTCCGTCGACGGTCACCACCTGGCTGATCTCCAGGTCCATCGCAACGAGCAGCCACGCTCGGTCGAGCGTGTACAGCTCGACGAAGAACATCAGCGCCAGAAGTTGCTCCGCACGCTTGCCGGCCACCTTCGGGACCGTACGCCACTCGTCCCGGCTCGCGCCGTGCCGATCTCGGGAGGATCGTCCACCGTCACGGTGCGGGATCCTCCCCAGAACCTCAGCCGGGATCGGCGGCGGATCGCCACGTGGACCCGCGGTCGTCCACCATCGGCCCGAACCAGTCCTCGACCTGATGTGCTGGGCGACGTCGGGCGGGTCAGGGTTGGTGGGCGAACGTGTGGGCGGCGGGATCGTACGTGTCGAAGACGGCGGGGCCGTCAACCGCGTAGGTGTGCACGGCCGAGTGAGCTGAACTGCATCAGTACGAGACGCATCTGCATCCCCTCCTGTCGGATCGAGTGGAGCTATCATACAACATAATGGTTGTATCAGACATCCTCGATCGGCAGTTGCGTGCCCTCGCCGACCCCACCCGGCGCGACATCGTCGCCCGCACACTTCACCGGGAGTACGTCGTCTCCGAGCTGGCCGACGCGTATCCGGTGTCGTTCGCCGCGGTGCAGCGCCACGTCGCCGTGCTCGAGGAGGCGGGCCTGGTGTCGAAGCGAGCGGCGCATCGGCACCGCTACGTGCGGGCTCGGCCCGATGTGCTCGACGAGGTGCAGGCGGGGCTGCTCGAGCTGCGTGACCAGTGGCGTGACCGGATCGAGCGCATGCACGAGGTGCTCGACGACGACGACAGGACGGACGACGCACGATGAGCTCCAAGGTGGAGGCGGTGGTCGACCGCGACGAGCGGACCGCCACGATCACGACGAGGTTCGAGCGGCCGATCGACGTGGTGTGGACGTTGTGGTCCGACCGCGACAAGCTCGCACGATGGTGGGGCCCGCCGGGCATGCCGATGACGGTCGATCACCACGACATCACGCCGGGAGGGCGGGTCGACGTGACGGTGACCGCTCCCGGTGGGGTCATCCGTGGGCATTGGTCGATCGCCGCGGTCGCTGCAGTTCACGTTCTCCAGCGACGGGCTCGATCCCACCGAGATCGATGTGCTCATCGAACCGACCTCGCCGGATACGACGACGATGACCCTCACCGCCCGATTCGCCACCGACGCAGAGCTCGATCATGCGCTCGAGATCGGTTTCGACCGCGGCCTGGCGCGCAGCTGCGAGTCGGCCGCTTCCGTGCTCTGACCCCGGGTCTTCGCGCCCGACACCGACTCCAGCGTCGTGGAGTAGACGATCTTCTCCGCGGCCTGCCAGTCACGCGCGCGCTGCAGGATGTGCGGCGGCACGTCGGGCTCGTTGTGGACGGTCTCCCAGAAGACCATCGTCTCGTACATCCGCCGGCCGTAAAGGAACGTGCGCACGGGGCGGAAGACGTCGCCGATGAAGGTGTGAACCTCTCTGACACTCCGCAGACCCGGAACTCATCGCTCGGCAGGCCGGCCCGCTCCGTCGGCCGTCGGGTCCCGGACGAATCGCACCTCGGAGTGCCTGTGGACCCATCCCTTGCCGCCGGTCACGACCGGGATGCGACCACGATGAGCTCATCGGAGGTGGGTGTCGAGGGCGACCGGTCCCAGTCTCCCCACAGGTGCTCGACCACGAACCCGACCTCGTCGAGCGAAGCGAGCACCTCATCGCTGCTGCGAAATCGCAACGTCTCGTTGGCGACGAGGTGATGCCCACCGGGGAGGAGCGTGTGTCCAGCGTGCTGACCAGTCGACCAAGGGGTTGCGGGTCTCGAACGCCAGGTGTCCCCCGGGCATGAGCATCCGGCGGACCTGACCCAACAGGTGGGTCCACTGGTCGTCGGCGACGAAGTACTGGGCGACGTGGCCCATCATGATGACGAGGTCGGCACAGCTGTCGGGGATGTCGTCTGCAGTGCCGTGGATCCACTCGACCCGCTCGCCGCCCGGTCTCGTTCGAGCGAGGTCGAGCATCGCCACCGCCGGATCGACACCGATCACGCGCCGACCGGGTGCAGCCGCATCGACCGCGAACACCCCGGTCCCGCACCCGATGTCGACAACAGACGCGGCACCCAACTCGGTGGCGAGTGCGAGGTAGAGATCGTGGTCCCAGCGTCCAGCGCACTCGATGTCGTACAGCGCAGCGAGGCGGGGATCCTCGGTCCACAGGTCAGGCACGATGAGCTCGCTCGTGTCGGGACGGCTCAGGCCGGGCCGGCGCCGGCCAGGGTGAGGCCGGCGACGTCCTCGTCGAGCGTGGCGCGGATGCGTTGCAGGGTGGCCGAGCGCAGGCGCTTCTTGGTGCCGGCGATGGCACCGCGGCGCATCGAGCCGAGGCGGCGGGCTTCGGCGACGGCCAGGTCGACCACGTCGTCGGCTGCCGCAACCTGGTCGAGGTAGCCGGCTTCGACCGCCCCGGCGGGGTCGTAGATGCGCCCCTGAGCGGTGGCGGCGGTGAGGTGCGCTGAGCTGATGCGGTCACGCGCCAGTTCGATGGCGAACGCCGGCAGCGCCATGCCGATGCCCACCTCGTTGAGGCCGATCTTGAACTCGCCGTCGGCGCCGATGCGCGTGTCGGACACCATCAACAGAATGGCGCCGCCGGCCAGGGCGTGGCCGGTGCAGGCCGCCACCGTGGGCTGGGGGTGGCCGTAGATGCGCAGCAGCAGCTCGGCGCCGGCGAGCACCAGCTCCTGCATGGGCTGGTCGCCGGCGCTCATCACCGACAGGTCGAACCCAGCCGAGAAGCGGCCTGGGCGTCCGGCGATCACCACGGCCTCGGCGTCGGCCAGCGAGCGGTCGAGGGCCTCGTGGAACTGGCCGATCACCGCGTGCGAGATGGCGTTGGCCTTGCCGTCGTCGAGGTGGAGGAGGGCCACGCCGTCGTCGATGGTCACCTGGAGGGCTGCGTCGGTTCCGTTGGTCATGGCCGGCGACGCTACCGGTCAGGAGGCGGCGGACCCCGAACGGCGCGCCGGACGGCGTGGGCTCGACGGCACCTGGCGGGCGGCGGCCAGGCGTGCCAGGTCGGAGCGACTCACCACGCCCACCAGGCACATGCGGTCGTCGTACACCACGATCTCGGGCCGGCCCTCGGCGGGGATGCGCTCGATCACCCGCAGGAGCGGCTCGGTGGCCCAGGCCGTGGTGAGCTGTGAGATAGGTACCGCGATGTCGTGCAGGGTGAGCTCGCCGCGTCGGCCGGGCGGCACCCGGCGGATGTCGTCGAGGGTGACGACGCTGCGGAGCACCCCGTCGTGCTCTCGCACCACGAAGGCGGTGTGGTGGCCGTCGTGGCCGAGCATGGCGACGAGGCCGTCGACGGTGACCGACTCGTCGACGATGGGCGGGTCGGGCCGCACGGCCTCGACGGCGGGGATGCCCGCCAGCGCGCCACGGGCCTGGGCCGAGCGACCGTCGGCGCCGGCCGATTGCCAGATGTACCAGCCGACGAGCATGGTCCAGATGCCGAGGTCGGAGTCCTGGCCGATGAGCTCCCACAGGCCGTAGGCCACGAGCACCCCGCCGAGGATGCGCCCGGCATGGGCGGCGCCCACGTTGCCGCGTGTGCGGTCGCCGGTGCGCCACCAGACGACGGCGGCGAGCACCCGTCCGCCGTCGAGCGGCGAGGCCGGCACCGCGTTGAACACGGCGAGGGCGAGGTTGATGAGCGCCAGCCAGCCGAACACCGACCCCACGATCGGTTCGATGCCGAGCTGGTCGCTCGTCCACGCCAGGCCGGCGAACCCCACGCCGACCACGGCGCTCGACAGCGGACCGACGCCGGCGATGCGCAGCTCGGCGCCCGGCGTGGCGGGCTCGGCGCCCATTCGGGCGATGCCGCCGAGCAGCCACAGCGTGATGCCCTCGACCGGCAGGCCGTGGCGGCGGGCGACGACGGCGTGGGCCAGCTCGTGGGCCAGGATCGAGGCGAAGAAGGCCACGACGGTGACGGTGGCGGCCAGCCAGTACGTGCCGCTGGCGTAGCCGGGGTCCGAGCCCGGGAAGCGGCCTTCGGCCAGGCCGAAGCTGAAGAGGGCCGCGATGACGAGGAGGCTCCAGGAGATGCCGACGGGGATCCCTGCGATCTTCCCGAGACGAATGCTGGTGGATTCCACGCGCTGCCCTCCTGGACCGCGCCCAGGGTAGAGGGTGGATGCTCCTAGGGTTCCCCGGATGAACCGCCCGATTCGGCCTCTTCTCGCGATCGTGATCGTGCTCTCACTGGTGGCCGGGTGCAGCGGCAACGGCGACTCCTCCGGTGGCGGGCTCGCGGATCTGCTCGCCGGCGTCACCTCCACCACTGGCTCGGCGGCCGACGGCGACGATCAGCCCGGCACCTCGGAGGGCGACGCCAGCCCGACCATCATGTGGGACGGCAACGACGGCACCATGCAGGTGCCGCTCGACCACGACGATCCCGATGGCGCCACCATCGAGTTGGCGCTGGTGCGCCGGCCGGCGAACGATCCCGACGACAGCCTCGGTCCGTTGCTCCTCAATCCCGGTGGGCCGGGGGCCTCGGGCAACGAACTGGTCATGCTCGCCGGGCTGATCCTGCCCAGTGAGGTGCTCGACCGCTTCGACATCATCGGCTTCGACCCTCGTGGTGTGGCCGACAGCACGCCGGTCACCTGTGGTGACCACGCCTTCATGGACACCTACACCGCCGTCGATCCCGTGCCCGACTCGCCGGAGGAGACGGCCGAGGCCGAGGCGGTCATCGAGCAGTTCGCCGACAACTGCGTGGCCGAGAGCGGCGAGCTTCTGCCGCACATCAACACGGTGGCCACCGCCCGCGACATGGACCTCATCCGCCAGGCGCTGGGCGCCGAACAGATCACCTACCTCGGCTTCTCCTACGGCACGTTCCTCGGGGCCACCTACATCGAGATGTTTCCCGAGCGGGTGCGCGCCGCGGTGCTCGACGGTGCGTACTCCCGCAGCCTCACCGGCGGCGACATGGCGGCCGGCCAGGCCGAGGGGTTCGAGCGCTCGATCGACGCGTTCCTCGAGTGGTGCACGCCCCAGCGGTGCGACCTCGCTTCCGGCGGCGATCCCGCCGACGAGCTGTTCGGGCTGCTCGACGCCATCGATGCCAAGCCCCTGCCGACGAGCGACGGGCGCCAGCTCACGGTCGGCCTGGCGTGGACCGGCGTGATCATGGCGATGTACTCGCCCGGCCTGTGGCCGCTGCTCGATCGGGCGTTGGTGCTGGCTCGCGACAACGGCGACGGGTCGCGCCTGCTCGGGCTGGCCGACCAGTACAACAGCCGGTCGCCCGACGGTGAGTTCGACAACTCGCAGTACGCCTTCAACGTCATCAGCTGCGGCGACGAGCCGGCCGGCAGCACCGAGACCGACGCCGAGGTGGTGGCCCGGGTGCTCGCCGTGGCGTCCCGGGTGGGGCCGGTGTTCGTCTCGCTGCCGTCGCCGTGCGATCACCTCGACCTCGACACCGGAGCGCCCTCGGGCCCGTTCTCGGCGCCCGACGCTCCGCCGCTGCTCGTCATCGCCACCACCGGCGATCCCGCCACCCCGTACCAGTGGGGCGTCACCCTGGCCGAGGAGCTGGAGACGTCAACGCTGCTGACCGTCGAGGGCGATGCGCACACCGCGTACGGCGGCGGCATCACCTGCGTCAACGACATCGTCGACGCCTACCTCCTGGAGCTAGAGCTGCCACCCGAGGGCACCACCTGCAAGGGGTAGGCGCGTCATGCCCCCGATGCTGATCCGTATCCCTCGATCAGCGACTGCACTGCGTCGAGGAGCGGGCCGAGGTCGTTGTCGAGGACATCTCGAACGATGGAGTGGTCAGTGTCGAAGTAGCGGTGAGCAAGGTGATCCCGCATGCGGGCGATCTCCTTCCACGGCACCGCTGGTGACTCGACCAAGAGGTCGGGATCGGTGCCCTTGACCGCCTCGCCGATCTCGATCAGGCGGACGCGGACGGCGTCGTAGATCAGGCCATCGTGTAGGTCGCCTCTGCTCAAGTGATCCTGAATCACGCGGATCGCCTCGACGATGTCGTGTAGCCGCGCCTCGTCCGGCCGGCTCACAGCGGCACGGCCTCGGCCAGAACCTCGTCGCGCAGCCGCTCTCGGAGCGATGCCGGGGTGCCGACGTCGACCTTGACACCGAGCGCCTCTTCGAGCTCGACCCCGATCGAGAGGATCTCAATGGGTCGAGCACCGGGCTCGAGCTCGACGAGGAAGTCGATGTCGCTGCCTGGCCGTTCGTCTCCCCGCGCCACTGACCCGAATATGGCGACGGATCGTCCGCGATGGCGCGCGACGATGGCCTTGATCTCCTCCCGGTGAGCGTCGACCAGGTGGCGAAGTGGCCGTAGGGCGACGTCCGGCATGCATTCAGCCTAGAACCCCGACCCGTGGGCGGTCGTGGTCAGCGGCGACACGGTGCTGTTGGTGTCGATGGAGCCGCCCGGCGAGTCGGGCACCGACACGACCAGAGCGGTTCTGCGAGGTCCACGACGAGTAGGCCGCTGCGCTCCGGCCGAACGCGCTGCTCGAGCGTTGACGCGTCATGGCTCCTCGGATCAGGCAGACGGTTCAGTGACGAAGTCGATGAGCTGCTCGACGGCGCCGACGAGGGGTGCCTCGAGGTCGCGGTAGCTGGAGACCGAGCCGAGGATCTGCTTCCAGAAGCGGCCGGGCTCGTCGACACCGAGCCGTCGGCAGATCCCCTCCTTCCAGTCCTCGCCCTTCGGCACATCGGGCCAGGCCTCGATGCCGACCACCGCCGGCCGCACCGCCTGCCACACGTCGATGTACGGGTGTCCGGTGATGAGCACGTCGGGATGCTCGATCGCCTGAGCCGCCCGCTGCTCCTTCGAACCCGGCACCAGGTGGTCGAGCAGGATTCCCAGCCGCCGGTTCGGCCGCGGCCCGAAGCCACGCACCACCGGCATGAGGTCGTCCATGCCGTCGAGCCGCTCGACCACGACTCCCTCGATGCGCAGGTCGTCGCCCCACACCTTCTCGACCAGCTCGGCGTCGTGGATGCCCTCGACCAGGATGCGGCTGGCCCGGGCGATGCGCGCCGCCGCCCCCTCCACCGCGATGGAGCCCGATGCGGTGATCGACGGCTCCTTGGCAGCCGGCGCCGCTCGCTCGACCACGAGCGTGCACGGCCGGCCGTCGATGGCGAAGGCGCCCTCGGCCATTCGGATGAGGTGGTCGCGCCCGTCGCGGTCGCGCAGCTTCACCCCGCCGTGGGCCAGCTCGATGACCGCCCCGGTGACCCCGCTGAGCCGGTGCTAGACCACCAGGCCCGGCCGCACCGGCACCTTGGGGTACGACACCGGCCGCCGGCGAGGGCCGTCGATGTCGAGCGGTTCGGGGGTGAGACGACGGGGGCGATCCATGGCGCAGCGAGCGTACCGGCCGGGGGCAGGGGCGCTGCGTGACCCCGTTAGCCTGCCGGGGTGATCCTCGTCGACTGTGACCGCGTCTCCGCCAGCCGCCCTGGCCGTTCTCTCTTCGACGAGGTCTCGGTGACGGTGTCCGACGGCGATCGGCTCGGCATCGTCGGTCTCAACGGCACCGGCAAGACCACGCTGCTGCGGGTGCTGTCGGGCGCCAACGAACCCGAATCGGGCGCGGTGCGCATGGGCCGCGACGTGCGGGTGGCGATGCTCGACCAGGAGGGCGCCCTCCCCGAGGGCACGGCCCTCGCCACTGTCGGCGACTCGTGGGAGGCCGAGGCCGTGCTCGACCGCCTGGGGATGGGCCCCCACGCCCACCGCGACGTATCGGTGCTGTCGGGCGGCCAGCGCAAGCGGGTGGCCCTCGCCCGCACCCTCGTCACCGAGTGCGACCTGCTCATCCTCGACGAGCCCACCAACCACCTCGACATCGACGGCATCGCCTGGCTGGAAGACCGCCTGGCGTCGTTCACCGGCGGCCTGGTGCTCGTCACCCACGACCGCCACCTCCTCGACCGCACCACCACCCGCATCCTCGAGCTCGACCGCGGGAAGGGCTACGTCCACGAGGGTGGCTACGCCGCCTACCTCGAAGGCCGGGCCGACCGCGAGGAGCGCGCCGCCACCTCCGAGTCGGTGCGCCGCAACCTGGCCCGCACCGAGCTGGCCTGGCTGCGCCGCGGCGCCCCCGCCCGCACCCGCAAGCCCAAGGCCCGCATCGAGGCGGCCACCGCCATCGTGCAGGGCAAGGCCGAAGCCGCCGCCCGTGACGGCTCGCTCGACCTGCACCTCGGCACCCCGCGCCTCGGCGACAAGGTGATCGACCTGCACGGCGTGGGCCACCGCTTCGGCGAGGCCGACTGGCTGTTCCGGGGCGTCGACCAGGCCCTCGACCGCCGTGAGCGGCTCGGCGTCGTCGGCGTGAACGGCACCGGCAAGTCGACCCTGCTCGACATCATCGCCGGGCGCATCGAGCCCATCGAGGGCCACACCGAGGTGGGCACCACCGTCTCGCTCGGCTACTACGACCAGCTCACCCGTGAGCTCGACCCCCAGGCCCGGGTGCGCGACATCGTGGCCGGCCCCCACCGCGAGCCCGACTGGACCGACGGCCGCCTCCTCGAACGCTTCTGGTTCGATGGCGACGCCCAGTTCGCCCCCGTCGAGATGCTCTCGGGTGGCGAGCGCCGCCGCCTTCAGCTGCTCACCGTGCTGGCCGCCAAGCCCAACGTCCTGCTGCTCGACGAGCCCACCAACGACCTCGACGTCGACACCCTCCGCGTCCTCGAGGACTTCCTCGACGAGTGGCCCGGAGCGCTGCTCGTGGTGAGCCACGACCGGGCGTTCCTCGAGCGCACCGTCACCGACGTGGTGGTGCTCGACGGCAGCGGCCGCGCCGCCCGCCGCCCCGGTGGCTACGCCGCGTGGGAGGACGAGCGCCGCGCCGCCCGCAACGCCCCGAAGGCCCGCCCCACCGGCGCTGCCAAGCAGCAGAAGGCAGCGGCCAAGGAGGCGGCGGCCACCCGCTCGAAGAGCACCATCCGCAACCAGCTGAAGACCATCGAGAAGGACATGGCCAAGCTCGACCGCCGCCACGACCAGCTCACCACCGCGGTGGCCGAGGCCGGCACCGACCACGTGGAGCTGGCCCGCCTCGGCGCCGAGCTCGCCCAGGTCGACGAGGAGCGCCGCGTCGTCGAGGAGCGTTGGCTCGAACTGGCCGAGGAGGCCGAGGCCGCCAGCTGAGCTATCGACAGACGGCGGTGCCGGCCGCCCGGGTGGGTACACATGACCCATGACCGACGCCATCACCGTCACCGCTCCCTACGACGGGCGGACGCTCGCCACCCTGCCGGCCTGCAACGACGCCGACATCGACCGAGCCGTCGCCACCGCGGTCCACCTCCACGCCAGCGGCCCGCTGCCGGCCCACGAGCGGGCGGCCATCCTCGACCGAGCGTCGACCGCCATCGGGGAGAACGCCGAACGCCTGGCCCGCTTGCTCTCCGACGAGGCCGGTAAGCCGATCAGCACCGCCCGCGGCGAGGTAAATCGTGCCGTCGACACCTTCCGCTTCTCGGCCGCCGTCGCCCGCACCCACGCCGGCGAGGTGGTGCCCATGGACGCCAGCCCTGCTGGCGAGGGCAAGCTCGGCTTCGTGATGCGGGTGCCCATCGGCGTCGTGGTGGGCATCTCGCCGTTCAACTTCCCGCTCAACCTGGTGGCCCACAAGGTGGCGCCGGCCATCGCCGCTGGCTGCCCCATCGTGCTGAAGCCGGCGTCGGCCACCCCGCTCACCGCGCTCGCTCTCGCCGACCTGCTCCGTGACGAGTGCGGTCTGCCCGACGGCTGGCTCCAGGTGCTGACCCTGAAGGGGAGCGCCACGAACCGCCTGGTCGAGCACCCCGACGTCGCCATGGTCACCTTCACCGGGTCGCCCGACGTCGGTTGGGCCATCCGCCAGCGGGTGCCCCGCAAGCGCGTCGGCCTCGAGCTCGGCAACAACACGCCGGTGATCATCGAGCCGGGCGCCGACCTGGTGAGGGCGGCGGCGAAGATCGCCGTGTCGGGCAACAGCTACGCGGGCCAGTCGTGCATCTCGGTGCAGCGCGTGCTCGTCCACGCCGACGTCGCCGACGAGCTCATCGATGAGCTCGTCGCCGAGGTGGAGACCCTGGTCGTGGGCGACCCGGCCGACGACGCCACCCAGGTCGGCAGCCTCATCGATCAGGGCGAGACCGAGCGGGTGGCGAGCTGGATCGAGGAGGCGACAGCCGCTGGGGCCGAGGTGCGCACCGGCGGTTCGGTCATCGACGGGCTCGTGCGTCCGACCGTGCTCACTGGGGTGTCGCCCGACATGAAGGTGTGTGCCGAAGAGGTGTTCGGGCCGGTCCTCGGCGTCAGCACCTACACTGACGTCGACGACGCGCTCGCCGCCGCCAACGATACGAAGTACGGGCTCCAGGCCGGCATCTTCACGCCCGACATCGACGTGGCACTCCGGGCCACCCGCGCCCTGCGCTTCGGCGCCGTGCTCGTCAACGAGGTGCCCACCTGGCGGGCCGACCACATGCCATACGGCGGCGTCGGCGACTCGGGCAACACCCGCGAGGGCCCGGCCTACGCCGTGGAGGAGATGACCGAACGCCGCCTGGTGGTGATCCACTCCGACGGGTGACCTCGGCGCCAGGCTCGTCGCGTAGCCTGGATCCCATGGCGCCGGTCTCGCTTCCGACCCCATGACCGGCCTCGTTCTGTTGCACGCGCTCGTGGCGGTACTGGCTCCAGCGGTCGGCGCCCGGTTCGGCAAGCGGGTCTTCGCGCTCACGGTCATCCCGTCGTTGGCCACGCTCGTGTGGCTGGCCGTCCACCTGGGCGATGTGCTCGACGGGGGAGCGGTCACCGAGACCTACCAGTGGGTGCCCGGCCTCGACCTCGCCCTGTCGTTCCGGCTCGACGCCTTCGGCGCCCTGATGGTGCTGCTGGTGTCGGGCATCGGCGCGCTCGTGGTGGCCTACTCGGCCTGGTACTTCCCGCACCGCCCCGACCTCGGCCGCTTCGCCATGCTGCTGTGCGGGTTCTCGGGGGCGATGCTCGGCCTCGTCCTGTCCGACAACATCCTCCTCATCTTCGTGTTCTGGGAGCTCACGTCGATCACCAGCTACCTGCTCATCGGCTTCGACGACACCCGAGAGTCGGCGCGAAAGGCCGCGCTCCAGGCCATCCTCATCACCGGCGCCGGCGGCCTGGCGATGCTCGCCGGGCTCGTCCTCATCGGCCAGCAGTCATCCGGCGGCACGTGGTCGCTCGACGAGATCGTCCACAACGCCCCCTCCGAGGGCGCGGTGATGTCGTGGGCCGTGGTGCTGGTGCTGGCCGGCGCGTTCACCAAGTCGGCCCAGGTGCCGTTCCACATGTGGCTGCCCGGCGCCATGGCTGCCCCCACCCCGGTGAGCGCCTACCTGCACTCGGCCACCATGGTGAAAGCCGGCGTCTACCTCATCGCCCGGCTGGCACCCGCCTTCGCCGACGTGGGCCTGTGGCGCGAGCTCACCGCCGGCGTCGGTGTGGCCACCATGATCTGGGGCGCCTACCGGGCGCTGCGCCAGCACGACCTCAAGCTGGTCCTCGCCTTCGGCACCATCAGCCAGCTCGGCTTCCTCGTGGCACTCTTCGGCTGGGGCGACTCGAAGCTGCTGTTCGCCGGCACCGCCATGCTGCTGGCCCATGCCTTCTTCAAGGCCGCGCTGTTCATGATCGTGGGCGTCATCGACCACCAGGCCCACAGCCGCGACCTCCGACGCCTCAGCGGCCTCGGCCGGCGCCTGCCCGCCACCGCCATCATCGCCACGCTCGCCGCGGCGTCGATGGCCGGCGTGCCGCCGCTGCTCGGCTTCATGTCGAAGGAGGCCGGGTTCCTCGGCTTCGCCGACTCGCTCCACAGCGGCGCCGACCTCGTGCTGGCCGGGCTCGTCGTCGGCTCGATCCTGACCACCGCCTACACCGCCCGCTTCCTGTGGGGTGCCTTCGCGGTGAAGCCCGGTGCCGAGGACCCCATCGGCGCCGAGGTCGACCGCCCCCTGCCGCCGTTGATCATCCCGGCCGGGCTGCTCGCCGTCGCATCGCTCGTCGGCGGCCTCTACGCGCCGTTGGCCGACGAGCTGGTGCGCCCGGCTGCCGCCGCCCTCCACGAACCGGCCGGCGAGTACCACCTGCACCTGTGGCCCGGGTTCACGCTGCCGTTGCTGCTGTCGGCCGTGGCCCTGATGGGAGGACTCGCGCTGTTCGCCCTGCGCCGCCCGGTGGCCGCGCTGCAGAGGAAGGTGGCGGTCGACAACGGTGCCGACGACGCCTTCTTCGCCCTCTACAACGCCACGCTGCGCGCCGCCGCCCGCATCACCCGCATCGTGCAGCCCGGCTCGCTGAGCTTCTACCTGTCGGCCGTGCTCATCACCTTCGCAGTCGTCCCGGCCATCGTGATGATGGGCGACTGGGAGGTGCCCGACGGGGCGGTGTGGGCCGAGTCGCCGTTCCAGGCGGTCATCGGCGTGATCGTGACTGTCGGTGCCGTTGGGGCCACGCTCACCCGCCGGCGCTTCGCGGCGGTGCTCACCCTCGGCACCGTGGGCTACGGCGTGGCGATGCTGTTCGTCGTGCAGGGCGCGCCCGACCTCGCCCTCACCCAGTTCCTCATCGAGACCGTGGTGCTCGTGCTGTTCCTGATGGTGCTGCGCCGGCTGCCCGAGCGCTTCGCCCCGCGCCGCACGTCGTCGCTGCGGGCCGCCCATGCGCTGGTGGCGCTCGGGGTGGGGGCGTTCGTGTTCGCGATGGCGCTCGCGTCGCTGGCGGCCCGCACCGAACGGCCGCTCGGCCACGAGATGAGCGAGGTCGCCTACGCCGAGGGCGGCGGTCGCAACGCCGTCAACGTGATCCTCGCCGACATCCGTGCCTTCGACACCATGGGCGAGATCGTCGTGATCGCCGTCGCCGCCATCGGCACGGCGGCGCTCGTTCGGGCTGGGCGAGCCCGGCGCGACGATGAGGCGGTCCCCGACGAGATCCGCGCCGGGGTGGGTGTCGACGACGGAGGCGACGGCCGATGAGAAGCGGACGTCCGCTCGGCGAGGACGACTCGCCCCTCCTCGACGAGACCGTGCGCCTCGCCATCCCCGTGGTGCTGGTGGTGTCGATCTACCTGCTCTTCGCTGGGCACAACGCACCGGGTGGAGGGTTCATCGGAGGGCTCGTCGCCTCGGCCGCCGTCTTCCTCCGGTACATCGCAGGTGGTGTGCCCAGTCGTCGAGGCCTGATGCGCCTGCCGTTCGAGGTGCTGCTCGGCGTCGGTCTGCTCATCAGCGTGGCCGCGGGGCTGTCGTCGTTGCTGCTCGGCGACGCATTCCTCGAGGCGTGGCTCGTCGACCTCGACGTGGCGATGTTGGGTCGGGTCAAGTTCACCGCCAGCCTGCCGTTCGACCTCGGGGTCTACCTCGTGGTCCTGGGGCTGGGCGTGGCCATCGTCGACTCACTCGGGCGCGAGGCCGACGACGACAGCGACACCGCGGTCGAGTCGGGGGAGGCCCCATGAGCATCGCCCTCGCTCTCACCGCGTCGGTGCTGTTCGCCAGCGGCACCTACCTGCTGCTGCAGCGCACCCTCACCCGCGTGATCCTCGGCGTCGCCCTGCTCGGCCACGGCACAGTGTTGCTCCTGCAGGTGTCGGGTGGGCGCGCCGGCGACGCCCCCATCGTGGGCCCCGACACCGTCGGCTCGTCGGTGGTCGACCCACTGCCCCACGCCCTGGCCCTCACCGCCATCGTCATCAGCTTCGGCATCACCGCGTTCCTGTTGGCGCTCGCCTATCGCAGCTGGGCCCTCACCCACGACGACCAGGTGCAGGACGACATCGAAGACCGCATCGTCGCCCGTCGCGTCGAGCTCGACCTCGAGCGCTCCGAGGCAGCCGCCGCCCGCGAGGCCGAGGACCTCACCGAGTTCGGCCCCGACGACCACCGGACGCCCATCGACGACGAGGACCGGCCGTGACCGCCCTGATCCCCCTCGCCGTCGTCATCCCGCTCCTCGGGGCCGCGATCGACCTGGTGTTCGTGCGCTCACGCGTCGCCCAACGCATCGTCACGGTGACCACCGTCGTCGCCACCGTCGGCATCGCCATCGCCATCCTCGTGGGGGTCGAGTCGAACGGCATCGCCGCCGTGCAGATCGGAGGGTGGGCGCCGCCGGTGGGCGTCACCCTCGTGGCCGACCTGATGGCCGCCCTGTTCCTTCTCGTCTCGCTGCTCACCGTGCTGTTCGTACTGGTGTTCGCCATCGGCCAGGGCGCCGACGAGCGCGCCATCTTCCACCCCTGCTACCTGGTGCTCACCGGGGGAGTGGCGGGCTCGTTCCTGGCGGGCGACCTGTTCAACTTGTTCGTCTGCTTCGAGATGATGCTTATCGCCAGTTATGTGTTCATCACGCTCGGCGGTACCCGCGAGCAGGTGCGCTCGGGCATGACATACGTGGTGATCAACCTCACCGCCAGCACGCTGTTCGTCACCGGCGTGGCCTTCGTCTACGCCGCCACCGGCACCCTCAACTTCGCCGACCTCGCCGTGAAGTACCCCGAG
>JAENWR010000144.1 GCA_016649895.1 Acidimicrobiia bacterium
CCGAGGTGGTCATGGGCTGCTCCCGTCAGTTCGGCGACACGGCGGACGCCGTTGTCGCGGCACCAGGTGGTGATCTCGTCGAGCACGGTGGCGCAGGCCCGTGGGTCGGCGAAGCTGGCGGTGCCCACCTGCACGGCGTCGGCACCGGCCAACATGAGCTCGATGGCATCGACACCGCGGGCCACGCCGCCGACACCGATGATGGGGGCATCGGGGTGGGCAGCACGGCAGTCATAGACGGCGCGCACGGCGATGGGGTGGATCGCCGGACCGGAGAGCCCGCCCATGCCGCCGCCCAGGCGAGAGCGCCGCGTCGTGGGGTCGAGTGCCAGTGCCGGAACGGTGTTGGTGAGAGTGACAGCTTCCGCACCGGCGTCGAGGACGGCGCCGGCGATGGCGGGCAGATCGGTGACCAGCGGGGTGAGCTTGGCCCAGCGGGGTCGGCCGCAGCCGGCCGTGGCGGCGATGACGGCGGCGCTGTCGGCGGCCGACTGGGCGAAGATGCCGTGGCCACCCAGGTTGGGGCATGACAGGTTCACCTCGACCGCCAGCACCTCGGCAGGCGCGTCGGCCAGCATCTCGGCGGTGCGTCGGTACTCGTCGACCGATCGGCCCCAGATGCTGACGACCACCCGCGCTCCGGTGGCCACCAGTTCGGGCAGCTCGTCGGTGAGCCAGGCGGCGATGCCCGGTCCTTGGAGACCGACCGAGTTGATCATGCCGGCGGGGGTCTGGTGCACCCGCAGCGGTGGGTTGCCCGCCCAGGGATCGGCCGAGAGCGACTTCACGACGACCGCGCCGAGCGAAGCGAGGTCGAGGTAGGCGCCGAGCTCGGTGCTGTGGCCCGCGGTGCCGGATGCGGTCATCACGGGATTGGGGAGCCGGACGCTACCGATGACCACCGAGAGGTCGACGTCGGGACCAGTTCGCGAGCGGCTCCCCCACCTCATGCGCGGGTCTCCAGCTGGTCGCGGGAGATGCCGGCGTGGAACTCCTGGAGGCTGCGCACCTGCAGCGGGTGCACCGCCATATCGGCCATCCCGTTGGCGGCGGCAAGCGCGGCCTTGGCGGTGGTGACGAGCGGCACGCCCTGCACTCCGGCGCTGTGGCGGATGTGTGCACCGTCGGCCCGGGGCCCACGACCGCGGGGGCTGTTGACCACCATGTCGATCTGGCCGCCCTCGATGAGATCGACGGCATTGATGCCGTCCTCACCGATCTTGGCGACCACCGTGGCCACGGGCACGCCGGCATCGGACAGCGCCTTGGCGGTGCCGGCGGTGGCCACCAGGCGAAACCCGAGCTCGTGGAAGCGCTGAGCGGCCCGGCTTCCCACGACCTTGTCGCGGTCGGCGAGCGACAGGAAGATCGTGCCGGTGGAGGGCAGGCGAGTGCCGGCGGCCAGCTGCGACTTGGCGAAGGCCAGCCCGACGGTGAGGTCGATGCCCATCACCTCGCCCGTGGAGCGCATCTCGGGGCCGAGTATGGCGTCGGCTTCGGGGAAGCGGTTGAACGGCAGCACCGCCTCCTTCACCGAGACGTGGTCACCACCAACCGGATCGGTGAGCAGCCCTTCGGCACGGAGCTCGGCGAGCGTGGCGCCCACCATGATGCGAGCCGCCACCTTGGCCAGGGGCACGCCGGTGGCCTTGGCCACGAACGGCACGGTGCGCGACGCGCGGGGGTTGGCTTCGATGACGTAGACGTCGTCGCCCTTCACCGCGTACTGCACGTTGATGAGGCCGCGGACGTCGAGGGCGTCGGCGATGGCGCGGGTGTGGCGCTCGATGGTGGCGAGGGCATCGGGGCTGAGGTTGGTGGGCGGGATGGCACAGGCGCTGTCGCCCGAGTGCACGCCGGCCTCCTCGACGTGCTCCATGATGCCGCCGATGACCACCTCGCCGGTGGCGTCGCGCAGGGCGTCGACATCGACCTCGGTGGCGTCCTCGAGGAAGCGGTCGACGAGCACCGGACGCTCGGCCGACAGGCCGCCCTCGCGGCCAAGGGTGCCGAAACCAGCCAGCTCGGCCATGGCGCGGCGCAGGCTCTCGTCGTCGTAGACGATCTCCATGGCCCGTCCGCCGAGGACGTAGGACGGCCGCACGAGGGCGGGGTAGCCGATGTCGGCGACGATGGCGAGGGCGGCGTCGATGTCGACCGCGGTGCCGCCCGGAGGCTGGGGGATGTCGAGCTCGGCGCAGAGGGCGTTCCAGCGCTCGCGGTCCTCGGCCAGGTCGATCGAAGCGGGGCTGGTGCCGAGGATGAGGTCCTCGGCGATGGAGCCCGCGAGCTTCAGCGGGGTCTGGCCACCGAGGGCCACGATGACGCCGATGGGCTGCTCGGCATCGAGGACGTTCTGCACGTCCTCGAACGTGAGCGGCTCGAAGTAGAGGCGATCGCTGGTGTCGTAGTCGGTGGACACCGTCTCGGGGTTGCAGTTGATCATGATGGTCTCGAAGCCGGCATCGCGCAGGGCGAAGCTGGCGTGGACGCAGCAGTAGTCGAACTCGATGCCCTGGCCGATGCGGTTGGGCCCCGAACCGAGGATGACCACCTTCTGCCGGGTGCTGGGCCGAACCTCGTCCTCGTCTTCGTACGTGGAGTAGTGGTAGGGCGTCTCGGCGTCGAACTCGGCGCCACAGGTGTCGACGGTCTTGAACGTGGCGACCACGCCGGCGTCGAGGCGCCGCGAGCGCACATCGGCCTCGTCGACCGACCACAGCCAGGCCAGCTGCTGGTCGGAGAACCCGAGGCGCTTGGCCCGGCGCCACCCGTTGCGACCCATGGCCTCGAACCCGACCTCGGCGAGGTGTGCGCGCTCTTCGACGATCATCGACATCTGGTCGAGGAACCACGGGTCGACCTTGGTGGCCGCCGCCACCTCGTCGACGGTCATGCCACGCCGCAGTGCGGCTTCGAGCTGGAACGGGCGGTCGGGGGTACCGATGGCGGAGCGCCGCAGGAGCTCGGCATCGTCGAGCTCGTCGAGGTTGGTCTCGGCCGCGTCGCAGTTGAGACCGCCTCTCCCCTGCTCGAGGGAGCGGAGCGCCTTCTGGAGCGACTCGGGAAACGTGCGGCCGATGGCCATGACCTCGCCCACCGACTGCATCGACGTACCGAGCACGCCGGTGGTGCCGGGGAACTTCTCGAACGCCCAGCGGGGCACCTTGGTGACCACGTAGTCGATGGTGGGCTCGAAGCTGGCCGGGGTCTTCTTGGTGATGTCGTTCGGGATCTCGTCGAGCGTGTAGCCGACCGCGAGCCGCGCCGCGATCTTGGCGATCGGGAAGCCCGTGGCCTTGGAGGCGAGGGCCGATGAGCGGCTGACGCGGGGGTTCATCTCGATGACGACCATGCGTCCGTCGGTGGGGTCGAGGGCGAACTGCACGTTGGAGCCGCCGGTCTCGACGCCGACACGGCGCAGGCAGGCGAAGGCGGCATCACGCATGATCTGGTACTCGACGTCGGACAGCGTCTGGGCGGGAGCGACGGTGATCGAGTCGCCGGTGTGCACGCCCATGGGATCGAGGTTCTCGATGGAGCACACGATCACACAGTTGTCGGCGTGGTCGCGCATGACCTCGAGCTCGTACTCCTTCCACCCGGCGATCGACTCCTCGACGAGGATCTCGCGGATGGGGCTGGCGTCGAGGCCGGCCTTGGCCACCGCCTGGAACTCGTCCATCGTGGCGGCGATGCCGGTGCCGCGACCGCCGAGGATGTAGGCGGGCCGGATGACGACCGGGAGGCCGATCTCGGCGATGACCTCCTGGGCCTCCTCCATCGACCGGGCGGTGCCGGACCGTGGCACTTCGAGGCCGATCTCGATCATGGCCTCCTTGAACCGCTGGCGGTTCTCGGCGGTGGCGATGGCCTCGGCATCGGCACCGATGAGCTCGACGCCGTAGCGCTCGAGCGCACCGCTCTCGACCAGCTCCATGGCGAGGTTGAGCGCGGTCTGGCCCCCGAGCGTGGGCAGCAGAGCGTCGGGACGCTCCTTCTCGATGATGCGCACCATGACCTCGTGGTCGAGCGGCTCGATGTAGGTGGCATCGGCGAAGTCGGGGTCGGTCATGATCGTGGCCGGGTTCGAGTTGGCCAGGACGACCCGGTAGCCCTCGTCGCGGAGGGCGCGGCAGGCCTGCGTGCCGGAGTAGTCGAACTCGGAGGCCTGCCCGATGATGATGGGCCCGGAGCCGATCAGCATGATCGTCTCGATGTCGTCGCGACGCGGCATCTAACGCCCCTTCCTGGTGGAAGCCGACGCCTCATCCATGAGGCGCTCGAACATGGTGAACAGGTAGCCCGAGTCGTGCGGGCCCGGGCCCGACTCGGGGTGGTACTGGACGCTGAACGCGGGCAGGTCGCGGCAGCGGAGGCCTTCGATCACACCATCGTTGAGGCTCACGTGGGTGACGTCGGCCGCGTCGACCGACCCCTCGGTGACGGCGAAGTTGTGGTTCTGGCTGGTGATCTCGACCCCACCGTCGTGGAGGTGGCGCACCGGGTGGTTGCCGCCGTGGTGGCCGAACGGGAGCTTGTGGGTGGAGCCACCGAGCGCGGTGGCCATCAGCTGGTGCCCGAGGCAGATCCCGAACACCGGCACCATTCCGAGCAGCGAGCCGATGGCGTCGACCGCGTAGCCCACCGCCGCGGGGTCGCCGGGCCCGTTGGAGAGGAAGACGCCGTCGGGATCGCGCTCGAGCACGGCCTCGGCCGGCGTGTCCGCGGGGACGACCTCGACGACGGCCATCTTGCCCAGGAAGTGGAGCTGAGCCCGCTTGATGCCGAAGTCGTAGGCGACGACGCGTCGGGGACCGTCGCCCACCGTGTAGGGCTCCGACGTGGTGACGCCCGCCACCAGGTCGATGCCCTCGGTGCCGGGTTCTGCCGCCGCCGCGGCCATCAGGTCGGACTCCGACGCGGCGCCGAAGGCGGCGGGCATCGAACCGGCCTCGCGGATGTGGCGGGTGAGGCGACGGGTGTCGATGCCGCCGATGCCGGACACTCCATGGCGACGGAGGGAGCCGGCGAGGTCGTCGGTGGCCCTCCAGTTGCTGTGGCGTCGAGCCAGCTCGCGCACGATGACGCCCCGGCACACCGGCCGGATGGACTCGTCGTCGATGGCGGTCGTGCCGTAGTTACCGATGTGGGGGTAGGTGAACGCGATCATCTGGCCCGCGTATGACGGGTCGGTGATCACCTCCTGGTAGCCGGTGAGCACCGTGTTGAACACGACTTCGCCCGTTGCGATGCCGTCGGGAGGTTCGGCACCGAAGACCTCTCCCTCGAAGGTGGTGCCGTCGGCGAGGACGAGCAGGGCGTCACGAACGGTCATCGGGTTGCTGCTCCATCGATCACTGTGGGGATACCGGCGAGGATCGTGTGGCGGACCCTCCCCGTGAGGATGCGGCCGGCGTATGGCGTGTTGCGACTACGGCTGGCGCTCTGCGCAGGGTCGACCACCCAGCTGGCACTCGGGTCGAACACGCAGAGGTTGGCCGGTTCGCCGGCTGCGACCGGCCGGCCGTGGCGCGCGTCGATGCCGGCGATGGCCGCGGGGCGCCACGACATGAGCGCGATCACGTCGGACAGCTCGAGGCGGGGCCCAGCGCC
>JAENWR010000029.1 GCA_016649895.1 Acidimicrobiia bacterium
CGATGCGCTCCTCGACACACCCGGCTTCGCACACACCGCCGCCCACACCGTCACCACCCCCGACGCGCGTGAAACGACGCCCACACAGTGACCGAACCGGCCGTTCTCCGCTCGCGTGAAAATAGTTCGGAGAAGACCTGCCCCAGATCGTGATCGGCATGGCCGTCACCCGCGAGGGGATCCCGGTGCGGGTGTGGACCTTCCCCGGCAACACCTCCGACCAGGTGCTCATCCGCACCGTCAAAGACGACCTGTCGGACTGGAACCTCAACCGGGTGATCTGGGCGCTCGACCGCGGGTTCACCTCGGCGGAGAACCGCCGCTACCTGCAGCGCGCCGGCGGGCACTACATCATGGGCGAGAAGCTGCGCGGCGACTCCGCCGAAGCCGCCGCCGCGCTGTCCCGCCAAGGCCGCTACCACACCGTCGCCGGGAACCTGCGGGTCAAAGAGGTCCGCGTCGACGACGGCGCCGCCCGGGACCGCTTCGTCATCTGCCACAACCCCGACGCCGCCACCCGCGACGCCGCGGTGCGCGACCAGATCGTCGCCCGCCTCCAAGACCGCATCGGCGGCTCCGACACCCTCAGCGCCAGCAAACGGGCCGAGCTCGCCGGCCAACTCAAGACCAAGCCGGGCTTCGCCCGGTTCCTGCGCGCCACCCCCGGCGGGCTGCTGCGCGTCGACCGGGCCAAGGTGCGCGCCGACGCCAACTTCGACGGCAAGTTCCTGCTGCGCACCAGCGACGAGAGCCTCACCGCCGCCGACATCGCCCAGGGCTACAAGGGCCTCTACGAAGCCGAACGAGGCTGGCGCGACCTCAAGTCCACCATCGACCTGCGCCCCGTCTACCACCACCGCGAAGACCGCATCCGCGCCCACGTGCAGCTGCAGTGGCTCGCCCTGCTGCTCCTACGCGTCGCCGAGACGACCGTGGGCGACACGTGGCGCAACATCCGCGACGAACTCGAACGTCTCCACCTCGTCACCCTCGCCACCACCGAAGGCCAAGTCGCCCAACGCAGCGAGCTCACCCCCGGCCAACGCTCGATCCTGCGAGCGCTCGACCTGCCCGAGCCACCCCGCTTCTTCGACTTCGCCCCCGCCGTCGAGTAGCCACCAGGCCCGGCCGGCCGCGTAGTAACACGACCCCCCAGCTCCGACGCGCCCAAAACCCCAGGTCAGGCACCCAATCCAGCACTCCCGTGTGCCCACATTCTGCGGAAGTCAGGCGGCAGGCCGCCGCTGAGCGTGGCCGTGAACCTTTCGGCCCACCAGCTCGAGTGGGCTGGACTCACCGAGTTCGTGAAGGCCACCCTGGCCGACAGCACGGGCCTCGACCCGAGGTTGCTGCATCTCGAGATCACCGAGAGCGTCTTGATGGACGACGTCGAGGCCAGCCGGGCGTCGCTCCAGGCCCTCAAGGCCCTCGGCATCACCCTCGTTGTCGACGACTTCGGCACCGGGTACTCGAGCCTCCTGTACTTGCGACGGTTCCCCGTCGACGCGTTGAAGATCGACTGCTCGTTTGTGGCCGGGCTGGGCCGCGACGCCGACGACTCCACCATCGTCGCCGCCGTTGTCAGCTTGGCCCGTGCCTTGGGGCTGGCCACGGTCGCCGAGGGCGTCGAGACCGCCGATCAGGCGGCACGCCTCGTGGAGTTGGGATGCGATCAGGCCCAGGGCTACCTGTGGAGCCCCGCCGTACCCGCCGACGAGCTCGACGACCTGCTCGACCGGACTCCGATCAGCCTGTCACCGGCCGGCGCCCGGGTGCTGATCGTCGACGACGAGCCCGTCGTCCGCGACCTCCTACGACTGGCGCTCGAGCTCGAAGGGGGCTTCACCGTGGTCGCCGAAGCCAGCGACGGCCGCGAGGGGATCGAACTGGCCCGCGAGCACCAACCTGACCTCGTGCTGCTCGACCTGCTCATGCCGGACATGGGCGGGCTCGAGGCGGTCGCGCACATGGCCCGCGTCGCACCCAACGCCAAAGTCGTCGTGCTCACCGCCGTCGATCGCAGCAGCGTCGCGCCCGGCGCCATCGCCAACCTCGCCGGCTTCTACGACAAAACCTCCGACCTCAGCGCCGTCACGCAAGAACTCGCGATCCTCGTCGGCGTAACTCCGCTCACCCAGCCAACGCGAGCAGCAGACGCCAACGCGACCACGGAGCATGCCGACCTGTTGCCCCGGCATACAAGGTCGTGAGCCGACTCCAGATAACGACGGGTCTGGTGCACGATCGCCAGCACAGAACGCGCGCTCGCGAAGGCCTCCGATGCTGGCTGCCCGATGCGCACTATCGGCAGTCGAGCGCCAGTGCGCCACCTAACGCGCGTCCCGAATCGCCGACCACACCTCCTCCAACGCCGGGTCGTGGTCGACGCCTCCTGCGACCTACCGGGCCGGAGACCGCGCTGCGTGGTGGCGTTGATCGCGGCCCGTGCGCAGTTCGCACTGGCTATCGACACCGCCCGAAGCCGCCGTCGAACGAGGGCAACCGGCGGGGTCACCAGCTGATCCCGTCGTCGAACGCGGTGAGCGTCAGTGTGTCATGGTCGACCCCTTCCCGCTCAAGCGTCCGTTCGGGATGGGCACGGAGCTCGGCGTGGTCGACGGCCAGGCTCAACAGCATCCGTTCGGCGGCCTGTTCGGGGTCGTGTGCGGCGGTGCCGAGCGGGTCGGGGTGGGTGATGTCCCAGCGGTGGCGGTAGCCGGCGATGTCCCCGAGTAGCTGCGCGACATCGGCGTTCGGGGTGTCCTGATCGCCGGCGGTGAGTCGCGAGGCGAGGGTGACCAGCCACGGCTCCCGTTCGTTGGCGACACGCGCCAGGTGCTGGTTGCTGGCGCCGGTGAGAGCGTCGAGGACGCCGTTGAGGTCGGGTCCGGCGAGACCTCGGTCGATGGTGTCCACGATCTGGGCGTACTCGACGACATGGGGCCAGTGCTCCAGGATCCACTGGCGGCGTTCGCCTTGGGCGGCGAGCGCGTCGGTGAGGAGCTCGGCGAGGTCGTCGAACGGCAACGTGCCGCCCGTCTGCAGCTGATTGATGAGGCCACGGTGGTCGGCCGGCGCGGTGGCGAAGGTGGCGTCGAGGACGTCGCGGCGGTCTTCGAGTTCGAGCCGTGACCGGATACGTGTCGGGGCGAGGGTCGGGCCTGGGGTGTGGGTGTCGAGCCAGACCCTCGCCTCGGCGACCAGCCGGTTCCCGCGGTCCCAGGTCTCGGCGACCGTCGGGTCGACGGGTGCGGGGCCCATGGCACTGTGCGGGTCATCGATGTGGTGGCGGGTCCGGTGGCCGGCGAGGTGGCGGACGGTGTCGTCCCACACCTGGGCCGCGGCGGGGCGGGTGGGCCGGGTGCCGATCCGCTCGGTCAACCAGTCGGGTTGGGCGGCCGCGAGGCGGGCGGCGGCGCGGTCGATGGTGAGCCGGGTGGCGCGTTCGTAGACGTGCCGGTCGGCCGGTCCGACGCCGTGGTCGGCGAGCACGGCGTTCCAGCGTTCGATCCGTTCGCGGGCCGGGGCGACCGCCCGGTCCAGGGCCGCTTGTGTCTCCGGGTTGAGGTGCCGCGGCTGGAGATCGGCGTCGATGATCTGGACCTCGTCCCAGCGCATGTTCCGTTGCGCTTCGCGGCCGTCGGTGGCGACGAAGACCACCCGGACCGTCCCGGCGGCGTCATCGAGGGCGAGGATGGTGCCGATGTTGTTTCGGTCGAGGGCCTTGACGGTCTGGCCGACCGTGGCATGGGTCGCGGTGTGCACGGCGCGTTCGAGCCGGGGACCGGCGACGGTGGGGTCGATGCCGGCGGTCGTGGTGGCGCGCTGTTCGACCTGGCGGGCGTGACCGGCCCGGGCTTCCAGGGTGGCGAGGTCGTGGGCGGTGGCAGTGGTGGCGATCAGGTCGGCGTGGGGGTCGCGGGTGAGCGCGAGGAGCTTGGCCCGTGAGGTGTTGAGCCGACGGTTGAGTTCGTCGTCGATTTCGGGTGCTTCGCCGGGCAGCGGGACGAGGCTGTCGTGACGGGAGAGCTCGGCGTCGAGGTCATCGAGCTCGGGGGCGGTGAGGACCAGCCAGTTCTCGTGTCGTCCTCGGGACAAGACGAGGTAGGCGGCTTCGCGGTAGAGGCCGTCGGCGCCGACGGAGATCGCCAGGTCCCACGTCCCACCCTGGGCTCGGTGCGCGGTGAGCGCGTACCCGTGGTCCACGCCCCCGGCGTTTAGGTAGTCGACGCCGAGGGTGATCTCGGCTTGGTCGTGGTCGAGGCGCACCACCACCCCCGCGTCCGTCCCTGCGGTGAGGGTGGCGGTCTGGCCGTTGAGCACCGACGCTCGTGCCCCGGCGGTGGTGGACGCGGTGTAGTCGTTGATGCGCAGCACGACCCGTTCACCGATCGCGAGGTCTCGTCCCGCCCACGTGCCGACCGTCTCGCCGAGCAGCCCCCGGTCCCCGAGGGCGTGGCGGACGGTGCGGTTGAGGGCGTTCACGGTGTCGTTGGTCCCGGCGATCAGCACCGGCGCCATCCCGGCGCCGTGGGCGTCGAACCAGCGTTCCACCGCAGCGGCGAGCATCGCTGGGCGGTCCTCGGCGACCACGACCCGGCCGTGGGTCCGGTAGGCGGCGACCGCCGTCGCGACGTGTCCGTCGCGCAGCTCGACCAGGGCGTCGCGTTCCCACCGGTGGTGCTGGCGGCGGTTCACGGTGAGCTCGGCGACCGTCACCCGCTGGTCGACGGCGAGGGCGGCGAACCCGCCGCCGGCGGTCACCTCGGGGAGCTGGCGATGGTCCCCGACCAACAGCACCCGCCCACCGGCGCCGACGGTGCGCGTGACCACGGTTTCGAGGTCGCGGATGCCGGCCATCGCCGCTTCGTCGACGACCAGGAGCGTGCGGGCGTCGGGCAGGTCGAACCCGCGGGACCACGAGCCCAGCAGCCGGTGGATCGTCGACGACGCGATGTGGGCCCCTTCTGAGAGTTCGTGGGCGGCGCGGGCCGAGGGTGCTGCCCCCTGGACGCGGTATCCGGCGGTCTCGTAGACGGCGCGGATCGTGTCGAGGGTGTAGGTCTTGCCTGTCCCGGCCGGGCCCACCAGCACGGCCACCCCGTCGGTGGTCCCGGTGAGCGCGCGCACCGCGGCGGCCTGGTCCGAGCCGAGCGTCGGGGTCGCGCCGATCACCGGGTCGACGACGCTGGGCGGGAGCGGTGCCCTCGTTGCGCGGGCGGTGTCCGCGGTGTGGAGGAAGCGGCGCTCGACCGCGAGTAGCTCGGTGGAGGTCCACCGGTCGCCGTCATCGCCGACCGGGATCACCACGGGCGAGGCCATGACCCGGGCGACGACACCGCGACGGCCTGCACGAGCTGGGGACGGGTGAACGTCGAGTCGGTCTCCGTCAACCCCCGGCACAGATGCGCAACCCATTCCTCGGGGTCGACTACCCGGTCGACCACGATCGGTCCGGCCGGGGTCTCGACGTGTTCGGGGAGCCGCCACACCTCCGCGACATCCGGTACCCGGCCGTCACCTGCGGTGGCGATGAGGGCTTCGGCGGCGTCGGGTCCCCAGCCGGCGTCGAGGGCCTCGGCCTTCCAGGCGGTGTCGAAGCGTTCGTGTTCCACTTCGGGCTTGTTGCGCCTCGTGGCGAGTACGGCTTCCTGGCGGCCGGCCGGGTTGTCGGGGGTGCCGGTTGCTTCCAGCCAGTCCTCGATCTCGCGGGATCGCTTGGAGAACCGGTCGCAGAGCGCGTGGGGGACCCCGGCGATCTCGGGGACGTGGCGGCCGGGCCGCCACTCGAGCCCCAGCCGCTGGGTGAGCTCGGCCCGAAGGACGGTCTGGAACACCTCGCCCGCGGCGCGTACCGCGCGGTAGAGATCGGGGTGCACGAACGCCGACCACCGCCCGTCGGGACCTTCGACGAGGTTGGCGACCAGGGTGTGCCAGTGCAGCAGCGGGTCACCGGCCCGGCTGGTGCGATGCCGGAACGTCGCCGCCACGACACCCTGGCCGGGCAGGGTCCGGATCCGCGCCGCGGCCGCGGCGTCGGGGTCTCGGGCGGCAAGGTCGGTGAGGAACGCCTCGTTGCCCGTACCCCGACGGACATTCACCGCTTCGCTCGAGCCATCCCAGCGCTTCGCGGACCGCGGTCTCGCCAGCGTCGATGATCGCGCCCTGCACCCTCGGGTCATCCGACACGGCGTACCTGCTGCTCCTCGCGGTCCCCGACGACGAACAGCTGTGGGACTTCGATGCCCGGTACGAGCTCACGACCTTTCCGTGTGAGCTGCTCTGGGGCCCGGGAGACGGCGCTGATGCGTTCGCGTGGTGGCAGTCGACAACCGTGGCAGGTGACTCCGTCGACTACCTCGATCGGCTCTTCGCCGTCCGCGTCGATGGCGGCAAGACCTACCTGCCCCAACGACCGGACGCGGTCGCCGGTCTGCGGTCAGACCGACGCGGTGGCGTCTGGCACCTCGTCCGCTCCGACTTCCCGCTCGATGCCTTCGCTCACGTGCGACACCCACCGCGCGAGTCATGCAGCTCCGCCGACGAGCCGTCCCGTGCGTGCCCAGTCGAGGATGTTGCGGTCGGAACCTGGTCGGAGATCCGGGAGCTCGTTCGGGAGCAAGGCGGCTCTACCTCCTCGGGCTACAGGTACACAGATGCGCATGTCCCCCGATCGTTTCCATTGGCAGCGGACGTGGGCTGCGATTGAGACGCCCAGCAAGCGTCGCCCGACCTTCTCGACCTCGTCGCCGGCACGGCCCTGATCGTGATGGTGGCGACGCGCGGTCCTACACCTGCAGCGACGGCAAGGCGTCGGTGAGTTGTTTCAGCTCCCACCGATCCCCCGGATTGCATCGCGCCGCTCTCGCCTCCACCTCGTCCAGGTCGGCCACGAACGCGTACCGATCCCGCACCGCGGCGAGCCACCGGCTCGGCTCGACTGGCTGGGTAAGAAGGCCGATGTCTTCCGACGGCAGCCTGTCGGCATCGAAGTCCTCGACGATCGCCGCGGGGTCGAACGGTGCTGGTCCGAGGCCGTCGTCGACGACGTCGTGCCACACCTTGAGGACGAGGACCCGGCGCACGAGCGCCTCGTTCAGCACGCCTTGGCCGAACCAGTACAGGTCATAGAGATCGCGGACTTTCCGTCGCCTCCGCCACGCCGCGAGCTTCTCAGCCAGCGCCTCCTCCAAAGCTGGGGCGGGTAGCGCGGGCATCTCGAACTCGTAGCCCCGGTGGACGGGCAAGCTGATCGGCTCCAGCGGGTCGCACGGCAGCCAGAGTGGGCGCGGTGTGACCTCGATCCTCGCCGGGATATCGGGGCGCCCGAGCGGCGTGTCGATGTCCAGCGTGCCCCGAAGGGCGCTTCGATTGGTCACGGCGAAGGTGACGCCCTCGATGGTGGCGCCGTCGAGCGTGTCGATCACCAGCTCTCCGGTGTCGACGTCCGGCGCCGCGAAATCGAGATCGGTCGAGAAGCGTCCGGCGTTGCCGGCGCGGAACTTGCGGAGGGACGTTCCTCCTTTCAGGACAACGCCAAGGTCGAAGACCTCCTGTTGGTGCAGGTACTGCAACGCGTAGTCCTGCGCCACGTCCAGCAGCGCGGGTCCCGTCATCCCACGCCGTCCCATGTGGTGTCGAGCGAGGTAGCCCTCGGTGATCATCGGGACGCCAACAGCGAGTCGTAGAGCTTCCAGTGCTTCACCCAGCGGCCGCGGGGCTGTCGTGGGCCGAGGAACGTGACCGGGAGCTGCTCGGGGAGCAGCGGCCTGAGGGCCTCCACGATGTCGTGCCGGCCGGACCACTCGGCGAAGTAGCCGAGCCGTGTAAGGGTCGCCGTGCCGCGCCCGGTGGCCTCTGCGACAACATCGGCGGGGGTTGTCGCCCGTAGGGTCTCGGGCAACCAGTCATCGGCGTTCCCCCAGTTGTCCTGGCACTCCGGGCGGTTGGCTGCTGCGACGACGATCGTGGCCGGTTGCCACACCGGAAGGCCGTCCTTGCGTACGAGCGGCAGGCGCCAGTCGTAGCTGACGGATCTCGCGTCATTGAGCGAACGCGGGGGGCGCCAACCGTGCTGGTGGGCAAAGGTCTGCCGACTCGGCTGGTGGCTGCTGAATCCCCACTCCCAGACCGCCGAGGCAAAGGCGACCGCCACGGGAGCATCCGGCTTCCGAGCGAGCAGGGCACGGAGCTCGATCCAGGGATCGCCAGAAGGGTGTCGTCCGGCCCGCGAAGCGGGTACGAACTCCCAAGCGTCCCGGGTGCGCAATGGAGCGAGCCACCCCTCTCTCACGAGGCGTTCGACGGCGGCCGTGTTGGTCAGGTGGGAGCCCGCTGCTGCGATCACCTCGGCCACAAGGCTCCCGGTGACGACCTTCGGTTGGCGAAGCTCCAACTCTTGGAGCAAGCCGGCCAAGCTGGAGGGCACGCGGCGAGTTCTCACTGATACGCGTTCCACGTCTCCATGCTACGTGATACGTGGGTCTCTGACAACGATAGTGGGTTTTCAGTCGCTCGCGGTCTGCGTATCTGAGATGCACAATACGCGTGCAGGTGACAACACTCTCAACGCGACCCGTGGGCTCGACGCGGCCCATGCAGGTCGCAGTACTTCCCTCCCTCGGAACAGCGGACCCGCAGGTGGCGACAGCATCGGACTGCACATCTCGTGCAGCTGTAACGCCAGTCGAAGAGCGGGGTGGGACGGAGGTAGACGGTGAGAGCCAGCAAAGGGTCGGCTCCAACACCGGGAACTTCATCGCGGAGGTGATTCGCGTGCAGACGAGACAACCTCAGCGAACGCTCATCGACTTGCCGATGGCCGCCGATCGGCTCGGGGTGAATGCGCGGTACGTGCGACGGCTTGTCGCCGAACGACGCATCCCGTACATCAAGCTTGGGCACCTGCTCCGATTCGACCCTGACGAAGTCGATGCTTGGTTGGATCGAGCGAGGGTGAGCGAACTCGGGCCCGGTGGGGCGTCGCTCGGTCGCCCATAGTCGGCTGCATCACGCCTCGCCGGTCGGCGATGACTCTGCCGAGGTCCCGCCAAGGAGGAGCGACTCGATGCGTGTGTTCCCGATGTGCTCCTCGTCGTCGAGCGCGCCCACGTAGTTGGACACGAGCGTCTCGACGCTGTGGCCGAGTCGCCGTGCTGTCTCGGCAAGGGGGACCCCAGCGCGCAGCCACGTCGTAGCGGCAGCGTGCCGGCAGTCGTATACCCGCAGGGGCTCCTGGCCGACAGCGGCCAACGCCCGATGCCATGCACGGCCCCAGTTCGACGCGGACGGCCGCTTGCCGCCACGGGTTCGGAAGAGCAGGTCGTCCGCCGAGTCGAACCCGTTCTCCTCGATCCACTGTCGAAAGATCGTGACCAGCACCGGCGGGATGGGCACCGTACGCGGCCCGGTCTTCGGCTCACCGGGCTCGTCGAAGGAGATGTCGGCCTCGGTCACGTTGATCCGTCCCCAGCCATCCAACGGCAGGACGAGTGCGCGCACGCGCAGCATCACGACCTCCGATGGTCGGAGACCGGCGTAATACGCCACGGCCGTCATCACCCGGTAGGTCCTGCTTCCCGGCTGATGGGTCGTGATGGCGTCGATGGCCAAGGCCATCGTCTCCGGGCCTGGCAGGCTCCGAACGTCAACGCCACGCCTCCGTCGCGCGACCTTGCGACGTGCCCGCTGTTGCGAGCGTGGAGGCCATGGGTCATCGACGATCGCCCCGATCGCGACGGCCGCCTCGACGCAGGCTCGGGAGACGATCCGGGGTGCTTGCCACGATTCGGGTTCGCCGGTCGCCTCGTCGAACCGTTCGCCGGCGTGCACCGCCTGCAGGAGCAGCACCCGGTAGCGCTCCGCCTCAGCTTTCGTGCGGAACGACTTGCTCCGCTGTCGGCCCTCGATCGAACGCCGCACGATCCACGGCAGCTTGGCCTGCGCCATCGAGCGCCTGTCCTGGACGCCGAAAACCTTGACCTCTTGGATGGGTCTTCCCATGATGATCGCCTCCCACTTGTTGACTCGCCCGTGGCGAGCCGTGCCGTTACCGGTTGTTGGGAAGGCTGTGGGAAGGGAGCCCCAGGAAGGCCCGAATCGGACCGCTGACCTGGTCGTTCATTGCCGAGACACACGGTTTCCTCACCCGCAGAGTGATTCGATCGACCGGGTGCACCAGCCAGGCCTCCGCGCGCCGCGGTCCCCTACCCTCTCAAGCCTGCCCTCGTAGCTCAGTCGGATAGAGCGACCGCCTCCTCAGCGGTAGGTCACAGGTTCGATTCCTGTCGAGGGCGCTGGTCTTCGAAGACCTTGGGACCCCCACCCCGAGCGCGGCGACCACGACGCTCGCAGTTTCGAGCGAGAAGGTTGAGACCCCGGGTTGTGAGACCCCGGGTCGCAAGGTCTCCTAGATCGCAAGGCGCGCCTCACCATCCACGCGCTGGCAGATGTCGTGGGACCAACCAGAAATACCCTAGGGGGTATCATGGTTCAATCTAACGTGACCATTAACAGTACGCCCGACGCAACGGTGGCTTGCCCTGCCTGTGGTACTCGCAATCGCGTTCCAACCACAGCACCGGGTCACCCCGCCTGCGCTTCCTGCCATGCCTCGCTTCCTTGGATGGTGGACGCCACCGACGACTCCTTCCGGAGCGTGCTCGACTCCAAGCTGCCCGTGCTGGTTGACGTCTGGGCCCCGTGGTGCGGGCCGTGCCGGATGGTGGCCCCGGCGGTGGCCGACACCGCGACGCGGTTGGCTGGGGCCCTGAAGGTCGTGAAGCTGAACGCGGACGACGCGCCCGCCGCATCTGGGTCCCTCGGCATCCAGGGGATTCCGACTCTGGTCATGTTCCACCACGGTCAGGAAGTAGCGCGCCAGGTCGGCGCCCTGCCTGCTGCGGCGCTCAGCTCCTGGGTCGATGGCGTCCTCGCCGAGCTGGGTGCTGGCCGATGATCGAGCCAGCCCAAACCTCGTTCGCGCGGCCTTCGACCCAGGGCGACACCCGCACCGAGAAGAAGGTGCCGCCGGTCATCGAGCGGCGGGGGCGGCGCTGGATCTTCGGATCGTTCCTCCTGTGTCCGTGCCATCTCCCGCTCACCCTTGCGATCGTGATATCGCTGGCCGGCGGGACGGTGGTGGGTGGCCTGCTGCGAGACCATGTCGTCGTCGCCGGGCTGGCGATCTCCTTCGGCTGGGTGGTCGGGACGGCCAATGGGTTTCGACTCGTCCGCCACGCTCAGCGCGGGACTTGCCCTGTCCCGTGGCGCGCCCGCCGGCGCTCCGCGGCTCGCAAACCGCCGACCTGAGCGGCCACGGGCGTGGTTGGCTACCTGCGAGCGCAGGGCGCTCCGACGCCTCGCTCCTGGGCCGTCCAGCCGGGCTGGTCGGTCGCCGGCCAGTAGTCGCCGGTCCCGGGGTCTTGGTGGTAGTCGACCGGCGGGGGGTCGCCGGAGGTGATGGCCGTCATCGCCGAGATGAGGCGGTCGATGTCTTCCGGCGATGTCGAGAGGCTGGCGCTGGCCCGGACGGCGCCGGGGATCGTCCGGCGGTCCCCGGCCAGCACGGCCTCGCGGTAGGCGGCGACCTCTGCGGGCGACAGGCCGAGGAGGCGGAGCAGGTAGGGGTGGGCACAGAAGCAGCCGTGACGGACGCCGATCCCGAACTCGGCGCTGAGCCGGGCCGCCACCAGGGCGTGCGGGATTCCTTCGACGACGAAGGTCGCCAGCGCGAGGGTGTCGTTCGTCGCCGGTGGCCCCAGCATGCGGAGGCCGGGGATCCCAGCCAGCCCGGTGCGGAGCGCCGTTCGGGTCTGGTGATCGTGGGCGGCGATGGCGGGCCAGCCGATGGCGAGGAGCTCGCGGATGGCGGCGGCGAGGGCGACTGCGCCGAGGACGTTCGGGGAGCCGGCTTCTTCGCGGTCGGGCGGCTCGGTCCAGATGACCTCGTCGAGATCGACGAGGTCCACGGCGCCGCCGCCGGCGAGGAACGGGTGGCCTTCGGCGAAGGTTGAGCGTGGACCGATCAGGACGCCGGCGCCGAACGGCGCGTACATCTTGTGCCCGCTCCAGGCCAGGTAGTCGGCGGTCGTGGGCATGGGTGCGTGGGGGGCGAGCTGGGCGGCGTCGACGAGGACGGGGACCCCCCGTGCGTGTGCGGCCTCGATGATCTCCTCGAGCGGGGGTCGCCAGCCGGTGACGTTTGAGGCCCCGGAGATGGCCAGGAGCTTGGGGCGCGGTGCCGCGTCGAGCACCTCGGTCACGTCATCGGCAGTGAACGTCCCGCTCACGCCACATTCGACAAACCGTCGATCGCACAGCCGTGCCCAGGGGAGCAGGTTGGCGTGGTGCTCGATCACCGTCGTCACGACGACGTCTCGGGGCTCCAGGCGCAGCCGGTAGGCAAGGTGGTTGATCGCCTCGGTGGTGTTGCGGCAGAAGATCGCCACGTCCCCATCGCGGTCGCTCCGCCCTGCGAACGCCAACGCCGCCTGTCTCGCCTCCTCGTACGCGGCGGTCGCCTGGCGAGACCGGTATCCGGCGCCGCGATGCACACTGGCGTAGCTCGGTAGGAACTCCATGGCGCGTCGCGCCACCTCGGGCAGCGCGCTGGTCGAGGCGGCGGCGTCGAGGTTGAGGTACGGCCGGGCGACGCCATCGACGCACGGGACCGACTCGCCGTCACCGACCAAGGCCATGGGGAGTGCGTGCGGCGAGGCGCTCACGTCGTCATCCTCGTTCATCGCTGACGGTGGCGCTCTGGCCCCACTCCACATTCTCACTGTCAGGTCCGGGTGAGGACGACCTTGAGGGCGCCGGTGTCGGCGGCGCGGGCGAAGACGTCGTAGGCCTCGTCGAACTGGTCGAGGGTGAAATGGTGGGTCACGAAGCGCTCGGCGTCGATCTCGTGGCCCTGGGCCAGCTTGAGGAGCGTGGGGGTGGAGTAGGTGTCGACGAGGCCGGTGGTGATCGTGATGTTGCGGATCCAGAGGTCCTCGAGGTGAAGGGTGACCGGCTTGCCGTGGACCCCGATGTTGGCGATGTGACCCCCGGGGCGGGCGAGCTGGGTGGCGAGCTCGAAGGTGTCGGGCACGCCGACGGCTTCGATGGCCACATCTGCGCCCAGGCCGCCGGTGAGGTCGCGGACGATGGCGACGGCATCCTCGCGGCCGTTGTTGATCGTGGTGTCGGCCCCGAACTGCTTGGCGGCCTCGAGGCGGCTGTCGGCAAGGTCGATGGCGACGACGTGGGCGGGGCTGTACAGCCGGGCGGACATCATGGCGGCGAGGCCGATCGGGCCGGCGCCGACGACGGCGACGACGTCACCGGGGCGGACCTGGCCGTTGAGGACGCCGACCTCGTAGCCGGTGGGGAGGATGTCGGCGAGCATGAGGATCTGGTCGTCGCTGACTCCGGCGGGTACGGCGTAGGTGGAGTTGTCGGCGAAGGGGACCCGGACGTACTCGGCCTGGGTGCCGTCGATCTTGTGGCCGAGGATCCAGCCACCCCCGCCGAGGCATTGGCCGTAGCTGCCCTCGCGGCAGTAGCGGCAGGCACCGCAGGCGGTCACGCAGGACACGAGGACCCGGTCGCCGACCTTGACGTTCTTCACGCCGGTGCCGACGGTCTCGACGGTGCCGACGGCCTCGTGGCCGAGGATGCGTCCGTCGGTGACAGCGGGGACGTCGCCCTTGAGGATGTGGAGGTCGGTGCCGCAGATCGTGGTGGCGTCGACGCGAACGATCGCGTCGGTGTCGTCGATGACGACAGGCATGGGCACTTCCTCCCAGGCCTTCTGGGCGGGACCGTGGTAGACGACTGCGCGCATCAGCTTTCTCCTCTGTGGTTGCTCCTGCTTCCCAGCATGGGGGTCCTGGGGGCCCGCCGAGTAGGGCACTCCGCCTGGACTTGAGGGACCTTTGGTCCTATCTCCCGGCCGGTCCCGAGGCCCAGGGTGGGGCCATGACCTCGCGAATCGTGATCCTTGGCGGCGGTACTGGCGGCACCCTCACCGCCAACCGGCTCCGGCGCCTCTACTCCACCGAGGATGCGGAGATCATCGTGGTGGACCAGGACGACCGCCACGTCTACCAACCGGGGCTGCTGTTCGTCCCGTTCGGCCTGACCCACTCCGAGGACATCGTCCGGCCGCGCGAGCGGCAGCTCCACGACGGGGTCGGCTTCGTCGAGTCCGGCATCGACCATGTCGACATCGATGCCAACCAGGTCCACCTCACCACCGGCGCGACCCTCGGCTACGACGTCCTCGTCGTCGCCACCGGCGCCCGCCTGGTTCCCGAGGAGACCGAGGGCCTCACCGGCCCCGGGTGGATGGAGAAGGTCTTCACCTTCTACACACCGGAAGGAAGCCGCCACCCTCGGCGCCGGGCTGGCCTCGTTCGACCGGGGACGTCTCGTGGTGAACGTGGTCGACATGCCGATCAAGTGCCCTGTCGCCCCGCTCGAGTTCTGCTTCCTGGCTGACTGGTACTTCACCGAGCGCGGCATCCGCGACCAGGTGCAGATCACCTACGCCACCCCCTTGGACGCCGCCTTCACCAAGCCCATCGCCGCCGGCCAGCTCGGCGGGATGCTGGCCGAGCGGGGCATCGAGCTGGTCACCGAGTTCAACACCGGGGAGGTCGACGGCGGCGGTGGACGGCTGGTCGGCTACGACGGTCGGGAGATCCCCTTCGACCTCGCAGCGGTGATCCCGCTCCACGGCGGCGCCACCTACGTCGGGCGCTCCCCGGGCTTGGGCGACGAGCTCGACTTCGTCCCCGCCGACGAGCACACCCTCCAGGCCAAGGCGGCACCGAACATCTTCGTGATCGGCGACGCCGCCAACGTCCCCACCTCCAAGGCCGGCTCCGTCACCCACTTCGAAGGCGAAACCCTGGTCGGCAACGTCCAGCGGTACCTCGCCGGCGAACCGCTCGAGGCCGGCTTCGACGGCCACGCCAACTGCTTCATCGAGACCGGGTTCCACAAGGCCCTGCTCATCGACTTCAACTACGACACCGAGCCCCCTCCCCGGCCACTACCCCGGAAAGGTCGGGCTGCCGCTGCTCAAGGAGTCGCGGCTCAACCACCTCGGCAAGCTGCTCTTCCAGTCCGTCTACTGGCACAGCCTGCTCCCCGGCCGCTATCTCCCCGGTCTCGGCTCGACCATGCCCACCGCCGGCAAGCACATTCCGGCCCCTCAGGAGGACTGACCCATGCCGACCAGCCCCGTCGCCGGCGCCACCGTCGACCGCAACGACGAAGGCTTCTTCACCGACCCCGAGCAGTGGACCGAAGCCATGGCCCCCGAGCTCGCCGCCGCCGAAGGCATCGGCGAGTTCTACGAGATCGCCGCCGGCGGCCAGATCATCTTCACCTGACCATGGCCCACTTCACCGACGTCATCGACGACCTCAAAGAACCCACCCACAGCCTCAGCCGGGCCATCCCCGACACGTGGAACGGCTTCACGCAGCTCCACAAGGCCGCCGTCGCCGACGGCGCGCTGCCGGCCAAGGCCAAGGAGCTCATGGCGCTGGCCATCGCCGTCGTCAAGCAGTGCGACGGCTGCATCGCCTACCACGCCAAAGCCGCCGCCCGCCGCGGCGCGACCCCCGACGAGGTCGCCGAAACCCTCGGCGTCGCCCTGCTCATGGACGGCGGCACCGCCTCGGTCTACGGCCCCCGGGCCTGGGCCGCCTACCGGGAGTTCGCCACGCCCGCCACGGCGACCCCGGTCGCCGTGTGAGGGCGTGGTCCTCTCGAGCGACGATTCCGTGTCGTTCGACGACCTCGCCACCCTCGGTGTCGTCGTCGCTCACCCCGACGACGAGTCGTTCGGGCTGGGTGCGGTCCTTGCAGCCTTGGCGGCCGCGGGGGCCGGCGTCCGGGTCGTCTGCTTCACTCAAGGCGAAGCCAGCACCCTCGGGCCCAGCGTCGGGCTCGACCTCGTGCGTCGTGACGAGCTGCACGCCGCCGCCGATGTGCTCGGCCTCTCCCGGATGCGACTCGCCAGCTACCGGGACGGCGGGCTCGGTGACGTGTCTCCGGCGCTGCTCGATCGGGAGATCGAAGCCGACATCGCCGGAGCGTCCCTGGTCGTCGTGTTCGAGCCATCTGGGGTCACTGGACACGTTGACCACCGGGCAGCCACTGCCGCTGCCGAGCGAGTCGCGGCCCAGCACGGCCTCCCCGTTCTCGAGTGGGGCGTCACCCCGCATGTCGCTGCCGCGCTCAATGTCGAGATGGGGACGTGCTTCGTCCCCCTGGATGGTGTCGACGTGGCCGTCGACCGCTCCGCACAGCTTGCGGCGATCGCCTGTCACGAAAGTCAGGCTCGAGACAACCCGGTTCTGATCCGTCGCCTGCAGCTGCAAGGAGCGCTTGAACGCGTTCGGTTTCGTGAACCGGCTGCGCTGAAAGCAGAGCCCCGGGTGGATACCCCCCTAGGTATACTAGGATGGCTCGCATGGAGCTTCCCGAAGACACGATCGCTGATCTGATCCGCCGTCTCCGCCGGGTCGAGGGCCAGGTGCGGGGCATCCAGCAGATGCTCAGCGAAGGCCGAGATTGCCGTGACGTCGTCACCCAGATCTCGGCGGCCAACAAGGCCCTCGAACAGGCGGGCTTCACGCTCGTCGCCGCCGGTCTGACCTGGTGCCTCGAGGACCCCGAGCGCTCAGCCGCCGAGGGCTACGAGCTCGCCGACGTCCAGAAGATGTTCACCAAGCTGGCCTGAGGCCCCGGGCACACCAGCCCGACCCGCAAACGCAGCAGCGCTTCCGCCTCCCGGCGCGACCCGGACCTCCCCCGTCACGCCTCGACCCGAAATGAGCGACCCGAAATGACCCTCCTCGAGGATCCCGCCAGCCACGACACCACTGCCGACACCTCCGCCAGCAAGGAGGGCCTGCTTGCCCGAACCGGCCGGGCCGCCGGCCGTCGCCCCCGCCGGGTCCTCGCCCTGTGGGCGATCGTCATCGTCGCGTCGGCACCGCTCGCCGTCACGCTGACGGGCGCGCTGTCCGGCGCCGGGTGGGAGGCCCAGGGCTCGACCGCCCAAGAGGTCCGCGACGAGCTCCGCACGGACTTCCCACAGCTCGGCGCCGAAGCGGCCATCGTCGCCTACCGCCAAGACACCCCGATCGCTGACGACCCGGCCGGGCTCACCGCCCTCGTCGCGGGACTGCAGGGCAGCGCCGGCACCACCACCGTCGTCGACCCACTGACCGCCCCCACCGAGGCCGGTCTGCTCAGCCCCGACGGCCAGGCCGCCCTCATCCCGGTCGGCCTCGAGTCGACGACCGACGCCGACCTCCCCGAGTCCGCCGGAGAAGTGATGGCCACGGTCGCCGGCATCGAGCTGCCGGCGGGAGCCGAGGCCGACACCACGGGCGAATGGGCGGTGTGGCACGACTTCAACACCCTCAACGAGGAGGCTCTGCACCGAGCCGAGCTCCTCTCGGGTCTCCCCACGATCATCCTGCTGTTCGTCGCGTTCGGCTCCGCCATCGCCGCCGGGCTCCCGCTGCTCCTGGCCGTCGCCGGGATCGCGGTCGGGTTCGCCGCCCTGCATCTCGGCACGTCGGCCACGCCGCTGTCGGTGTGGTCGATGAACTTCTCGATGATGATCGGCCTCGCCGTCGGCATCGACTACAGCCTCTTCATCGTCTCCCGCTACCGGGAGGAACGCGAGGACGGCAAGGACCCCCTCGACGCGATCGCCGGGACCCTGGCCACCGCCGGCAAGGCCGTGTTCCTCTCCGCCCTCACCGTCGTCCTGTCCCTGGCCGCGATCTTCCTGGTCCCCGTCATGGTCTTCCGGTCGATGGCCGTCGGCATGATCCTCTCGGTCGTCGCCACCGCGGCCGCGTCGCTCACGCTGCTGCCGGCGATCCTGGTGGCGCTCGGCGACCGGGTCCTCGTCGCCAAGGGTGACGACGACCCCGACCGCGCCGCCGAAGGGCGATGGGCCCGGTGGACCGCCGCCGCCATGCGCCGTCCAGGTCTCACCCTCGCCGCCGGTCTCGGGGTGCTCCTGCTCCTCGCCGTCCCGGCGCTCGGGATGCGTCTCGGCATGCCGGGCGCCGGGGTGGTCGACCGTGGTGAGCAGAGCCGGGACGGCTACGACGCCGTCGTCGACTCGTTCGGCCCCGGTGCCCCTGCCCCGCTGTTCGTCACCGTCCCCGCCGCCGACGCCACCGCCGTGGTGGAGATCGCCGCGGCTGACCGCGGGGTCGTCGCAGCCGACGTGGTCGCCGAACCTGCCGCGTCGGGTCGCACCGTCGTGCGCATCACCCCGGCCACCACGGTCGACGACGAAGCCACCTCCCAGCTCGTCGGCCGGCTCCGCGGGCAGCTCGACGCCGCCGTCCCGGAGGCCGCGCTCGGCGGGCCGGGAGCCCAGAACCACGACCTCACCGCCGCCCTCACGGGGACCGCCCCCTTGGCCATCGGCGCCATCATGCTGGTGGCCTTCGTGCTGCTGCTGGTGGTGTTCCGCAGCCTGTTGATCGCGGTCACCTCGATCCTCTTCAACCTCGTGGGCGTCGCCGCCAGCTTCGGGTTTGCGACCCTCGTGTTCCAGTACGGCCACGGTGCCTCGCTACTGGGCATCGAGCACCAGGGCTTCGTCGACGCCTGGGCGCCGCTGTTCTTCTTCGCCCTGCTGTTCGGCCTGTCGATGGACTACCAGCTGTTCCTGCTCGCCGCCATCAAGGAACGGCGCGACGCCACCGGCGACGCCCGCCTCGCCGTCCGCGAGGGAATCGCCCGAACCGGCCGGCCCATCACCAACGCCGCTCTCATCATGATCGTGGTCTTCATCGCCTTCGGGGTGACCGGCCCCATCCCTCCCACCGAGCTCGGCGTCACGCTCGCCCTCGCGGTCTTCCTCGACGCCACCGTCATTCGGATGATGCTCGTCCCGTCGCTCCTCGGGATGCTCGGCGAGAAGGCCTGGTACCTGCCCGGCTGGCTCGATCGGCGCCTCCCGCACATCTCCTTCTCCCACTGAACCGAAAGAAGCCGACCATGCCGTCATCCCTGTTCTTCCGCCAGTACGACCTCGCCTGCCTCTCGCTCTACAGCTATCTGATCGGTGACACCAGCACCGGCCGGGCCGTCGTCGTCGATCCGCAGCGCGACATCAGCGACTACGTCGCCGACGCCGCGGCCAACGGGCTGCACATCGAGCGGGTCCTCGAGACCCACTTCCACGCCGACTTCCTCTCCGGGCACCTCGAGCTCGCCCAGGCCACTGGCGCCGCCATCTCCTACGGCGACGTGGCCACCCCCGACTTCCCGATCGAACCGCTCGCCCATGGCCAGCGCCTTTCCCTCGGTGAGGTCACCCTCGAGATCCGCCACACGCCCGGTCACACCCCTGAGAGCATCTCCATCGTCGTGTACCCGGCCCCGGACGCTGAGCCGTGGGCTGTCCTCACCGGCGATGCGCTGTTCATCGGCGACGTCGGCCGGCCCGACCTGCTCACCTCCGTCGGCCGCAGCGCCGACAGCCTCGCCCGTGACCTCTATCACTCGCTCCACGAGCAGCTCTTGACCCTGCCCGACACGACCCTCGTGTACCCGGCTCACGGGGCCGGCTCGGCCTGCGGCAAGAACCTGTCCACGGCCGCGTCGTCCACCATCGGCGAGCAACGCGACACCAACTACGCCCTCGCCCCCATGAGCGTCGACCAGTTCGTCGAGGCCGTGACCGAGGGACAGGGCGTCGCCCCGCTGTACTTCGCGTTCGCCGCCGACGCCAACAAGCGCCAGCGGGACCTCCTTGACGACCACGAAGCCCCGACCACGCTCACCATCGACGACGCCCTCGACCTCGGTCGAGCTGGGGCCGTGCTTCTCGACACCCGAGCCCCCGAGTCCTTCGCTTCCGGGCACCTCCGCGGGTCGATCAACGTCGGCCTCGACGGCCGCTTCGCCGAGTACGCCGGCGACATCGTCCGCCCCGGCCAACAGATCGTGCTCCTCGGCGACACCGGCCGCGGCACCGAAGCCAAGGTCCGTCTCGCCCGCATCGGTTTCGACGCCGTCGCCGGCGAGGTCCCCGCCATCGAGAACGTCCTCGCCGCCCGGCCCGATCTCGCCACCGCGGCCCGGCGGCTCCCCGCCGCCGACGTGGCCGCGTGGCTGGCCGAGGAGCCCGACCTCCAGGTCGTCGACGTTCGCCACGCAGGGGAGACCATGGTCGGCGGGACCATCCCTGGCGCCCGGAACCTCCCGTTGCCCCAGCTCCTCGACCACCTCGACGAGCTCGACCCCACCCGACCGACGGTCGTGTACTGCGCCGGTGGGTACCGGTCCTCGGTGGCTGCGTCCGCCCTCGTCGCCCACGGGTTCACCCACGTCGCCGACCTCATCGGCGGCTACGGCGCCTGGCTCACCCACACCACCACCCACCTCCAGGAGGCCTGACCGTGTTCGGACGTACCACCCTGCCCGAGACCACCCCTGCCGATGCCCATGCCCGCGCCGAGGGCGACGTGCTCCTCGACGTCCGCGAGATCGACGAGTGGGCCGCCGGGCACGCCCCCGGGGCCACCCACGTCCCGCTGTCCCGACTCACGCCCGACGTGGTCCCCTCGGGAACCACCGTCCTGTGCGTGTGCCGCTCCGGTGGCCGCTCAGGCAAGGCCACCGAAGCGCTCCGCGAGGTCGGGATCGACGCCGTCAACGTCGCTGGCGGGATGAACACCTGGGCCGCTGCCGGTCTCCCGGTCGTCCGAGCTGACGGCCAGCCCGGCACCGTGATCTGAGCATCGAGCCCCGTGCGCGCCCTGCTGGCGTCCCCCCTTGGGTTCCTGATCGGACTCTCCCTCGGCGCTCTCGGTGGCGGCGGATCGATCCTCGCCGTCCCCGTCCTCGTCTACGCCGCCGGCCAGGACCCCAAGGCCGCCACCGCCACCAGCCTCCTCCTCGTCGGCTCCGCAGCCCTGGTCGGGATGGGCACCCACTGGCGGGCCGGCCGCGTCCGCGTCGGCACCGGGATCGCCTTCGGCCTCACCGGCATCGCCGGGTCCCTCGCCGGCTCCGCCCTCAACCACCGCCTCGACCCCGACATGCTGCTCCTCGGCTTCGCCGGGCTCGTCGTCGTCGCGGCATGGCGCATCCTCACCGGCTGTCCGACCTGCACCAACATCGGCGAGACCCGCGAGCTCCACGACAGTCCCGGCACCACTCTGACCCTGACCCGCCGAGGCATCGACACCCGGACCGTACTCATCGTGCTCGTTGCCGGGACCGCCGTCGGGTTCCTCACCGGCCTCTTCGGCGTCGGTGGCGGGTTCGTCATCGTCCCGGCCCTCGCCCTCGGACTCAAGCTCCCGATGCCCCAGGCCATCGGCACCTCCCTGCTGGTGATCGCCATCAACTCCGCTGTCGCCCTCACCACCCGTCTCGCCACCACCACCATCGACTGGCACATCACCCTTCCATTCACCGTCGCGGCCATCGCCGGGGTCCTCTCCGGCGGCAAGGTCGCCGACCGCCTCGACCCCGAACGCAGCCTCCGATGGTTCGCCGGCCTGCTCGTCGCGGTCGCCGCCTACACGGCGATCCGCGCGGGAACCGCGCTCGCCGCCCCGTGACCGACCGCCGCCGCGGCTGGCTGCTCGTAGGCGCCCAGTTCGCGCTCCTCGCCCTCCTGGTCCTCGCCCCCACCGGCACGGCCTGGACCGTGCCCGACGGCGTGCGGCTTCTCGGCACGATCGGACGCGTCGCGGGGGTCGCCCTGATCGTCTTCGGTGGCATCCGTCTCGGCGTGGCCGCCAGCGTGCACCCCGCCCCGACCACCCGTGCGGTGCTCCGCACCGACGACGCCTACCGCCATATCCGCCACCCCATCTACACCGGCGTCCTCGTGGTCGGCGCCGCCATCGCGCTCACGGTGCAGGCACGGCTCGCTGGCATGACCCGGCTGGGTCGCCGAGACCCCGTCGGTCGCGCATCGGTCGCTCGGCGCGCAAGGCAGTGCTGTCGCGGCGGCACCTCGACGGCGTTGCCAGCCCGAGAGTCATGGCAGCGAAGAGAGCCACGGCCAACGCGACGGCGATGCGTGCGGCGCTACCAGGTCCCATGACCTCTAGCAGACCCTCTGGGCGGGCAGCCGCCTGTCGCTAGCCGTCCGCGTCACGGTCTTCGCCGTGATGTCCAGCGTTCGCGCGACGTCGTCGTTCAGCACTTCCTCCGTTTCGATATCCCAGGTCACGCTGCACCTCTTGTCCGCACCGTCGCGACAACGCACAATAGGCGACCCCGCCGCGCTACTCTGGGACCACCGTATCGAACATACGTTTCCCCGGCGAGCGCGCCGTCCTTGCTCAAGGGACATATCAGCACAGACGGCTGGCGGGTGATCGCTCGTCCCGCCGTGGATCGCTGCCCACAACTGCGAAGCATCCGCGCCACGGACGACCAGCGGGGTGCTCGCAAGACGGTTCCGCCATGCCGAACAGGTACCTTCGGCAGCTCGCATCCGTCCCGGCACCGTCACAGCCCGACTTCCGGCGCGTCGACTCTGTACCGGTGCTCGATGGCGTCGAGACGGGCCGCCATCCTCGCCGCCGCTAGGTCTGACGCGACGCTGCCGGGAAGCGCCGGCAGCGATCGTGCGGCCGGTGTCGACGGTCTCGGGCTCAGCAGGGTCGCGGGAGTCGGCGCTTGCTGGTCCGGCGGTGGCTCGGTGGTGGCAGCCAACTGTTCGTCGATCTCCTGCTGTCGCCGTCGTCGGCCGGCAAGTTCCTCGCCGCGGTCCCTGGTTGGCCGATGCGGGCGTCTGCCCTACTGGCCTCGGAGCGCGCCGCCTCTGCGTCTGCCTTCGTGGCCGCGAGGGTCTCGGGGAGGCGTTGGAGGTGCCGCTCGAGGCGGCCGACGATCATCGTCGGGTCGGCGGCTCGCCATTCGTGGGCGGCGTAGGTCAACTCCACCTGCGCATCCGGGATCGTCATGCGGACTTCGTCCTCGACGGTGGTGATGGCTTGCGCGTGAACGTCGAGTCCTCCGAGCGTTCCGACCTTGACCGACGGCCCGTTGGTCTCGGGCGGGCTGGCTTCGAGTCGATCGCTGAGGAGTTGCTGGAGGTGGAGTCCGGCGTCGGCCCGCTTGGTATGGGTTCGTCCATCGACCTTCATGGCGAAACGGTCGCCGCGGGTGTCGACGAGCCGGCCAATGGCTTCCGTGAGGGTGGCCGCTCGCTGCTCCGCCCCCTCGGCTCGCGAGGTCGCTGTCTCGAAGGTGCGGCGGAGGCGGTGCTGGTCGTCGTGGTGGGCGCGTTCCAGGCGAGTGAGCCGAGCGACGTCGGCGTCCACGGCGGCTTTCTCCAGTATGAGGGGATCACCGGTAGCGAGGGCCTTGACCTCGGCGAAGGAGAGAGCTTGGTCGCCGATGTCGTCGACGTCGCGGTCGGGAAGGTCGCCGCGGGTGACCTGGGCGATGAACCCGGCCTTCCGTTCGAGGGTCTGCCTTCTCCGTACTTGGCGCGAAGTCAAGGAGCGCGCCGCGGGAGTCGTTGTGATCGACGGCGCGTTTCGTGCTGGGGTGCGGTCAGCCGCGCCGGGCGCGGGAGCGGCGCGACAGGGTCTTCGCGCCGGTGGTCGCTTTGTTGGCTTGGTAGTCGAGTGCGTAGGAGTGCAGTTCGTCGGCGAGGCCGGTGAGGGTGTGCTTGATCTGGTTGATCTCGTCGGGACGGGCGGTCTGGAACCAGGCTCGTTCGTGGTCGAGGTCGACGGCGTAGTCCTCCCAGACGTGCATTTCGCAGAGGTCTTGCCAGTAGTGCTGCGGGGTCATGCCGGTGAAACGCCAGTCGATCGTGAGGTACTCGAGCCACATCTCGGTGCGCAGGTTGCCGAGGTGGGCGCTGCTGTCGTCGGCGATGTCGGCGAACTCGTCCGCGGCGGTGTAGAACGCCCGGTAGAGCGCGAGGCGCTCGGCGACGCTGCGGCGGGGCCCGTCGAGAGTTTCGAGTCGGTCTGCCAGCACGTGGGTGGCGCGGTAGGTCTGGTGTTCGGTGGCCCAGCCTCGGCGGTCGACGGTAGGGCGGAACTTGTCGTAGAACACGGTCGGGTCCGACGGGAAGGTCGCCCAGTGCCCGAAGCGAGCGCGCCGCCGGAACCGGTCGGCGGGTAGGTCGAGCATGGCGGGGGTTCGGGCGTAGGCGCCGGTCGGGACCGAGCTTTTGAACTTGGCCCGGGAGCGGGACCCGATCTTGCGGTCAGCGATCACGGCCGGGCCGGCCAGATCAGCGGGGTCGAGGTCGACGGCTTGGAGTCGCTGGTCCAAGTCGAGCAGGTGGCTGAGACGTGCGTCGTCGCTGTCGCGGCTCGTCATGGGTTGGGGGTCTCGGATCCGGGCGGTGATCTCGGCGGCGAGGGGCGTGAGGTCGCCGCCGTGGTTCCGGACGGCGATGACGCAGCACCACAGGTCCCACCACGACCAGTCCTGGCCCGCGACGGTGGCCCACCGCTCAGGCCCGTAGACCCGGGTCGGTTCATCGTCGTTGGGGTCGTTCGCTCGGGTCATGGGAGGTAGAGGTTGGCGGCCAGGTCGAAGCCGTCGACCGCTGGGCCGAAGAATTCGCCATCGCCGAACACGGCCGGGTCATAGCGTTCCTGGGCGTAGCTGTAGATGGCGAACGACCACCGGTCCCGATCAAAGTACCGGAGCCGGCACAACGCCATGCCGTGGTCACGCACCGGTTCGGGTGCGCTCGCCGCGAGGCTGGACGAATCGTCGTTGGTGGGTTGCTCGACCGGTTCGAGGTAGGCGTCCACGTAGCAGAACTGGGCTCGGAACCGGACGTCGATCCCGCGGTAGCGGCCAACGAAATGCGCTTCGGCGTGACCGAGGATCGCGGCCCGAGTCGTTTGTCGAACGATTTCGGGCACCGGTCGACCCCCGCTGTGTGGGTTGAAGGTCCACATCCGCTGGGCCACTTCTGCTCCTGTCGTTGACCAGCACCGGGCTGATCGCGGCGGTGACCGAGACGCTATCGACCCCGGCGACCGGCTTGGAGTTCGGGCTGCGTCGCCGGTCGGTGCGAGAGCACAGGCCGTCTGGCCGGCGCCGCAGCCGCTCGTTCTCCGCCGTCAACCTGTGTTCGCCGCGTTCGAGTGTCTGCCTCCTCCGCACTACGTGCGCCTGTCAAGCAGGCGCGGGCATCAGTCGCGTTCGAGTCTCGCGACGGCGGCTTGGTAGGCGGCGTGGCCACCGCGGGGTCCAACAGCGATCACTTCGACGGTGTCAGCATCGTGTTCGTCGGGTCGTAGCCGGTAGATGACCCGGGATCGTTCGGGCCGTTGACCCGCGAGATCGAAGCGCAACCGTCGAGTGCCGGTGAGGTCGCCGGAGATGTGGCGGTCGCCGAGGAGCTTGCCGGTCTTGCGGTGTTCAGCCAGGTCGGTGATGGCCTGGAAGGCAACGTCGACGAGTTCGTCGTCGACATCGGCGAGAGAGCGCAGGTCATCGAGGACTTCGGGCAACAGCGTCCGGTGGTAGGGACTGACCAAGGGTTCAGCGGTAGGTGTGGGGATCGCGACCCAACACGTCGGCTGCGTCCTCGAAGGTGACCCGCTCGTCGCCGGCGCGATCGAGACGGTGACCAGCTTCGGTGGCGTCGAGGTGGTCCTCGATGGCGGGCAAGATCTCCAACCAGAGATCCCAACCGATGATCACCCCTTGAGGTCGACGGTGACTGCCGAAGGCGACCGGTTCAGCGTTGACCCCATCGCGTTCGAACTCGGCGAGGATCTGAGACAGCCTTGCCCGTGCTTCAGTTGTCGGCATGATCTCGCGGTGTCCGGTCGTCGCCATGACCACCACACTACCCGAAACTCGTACGTATTCAGGTACGAATTCGTTGTTCTGGCCGAGGCCGGAGCGGTGCAAGATCGCCACATACGGTGACCGGGCAGGCTGTCAGCCGACTCCGTTGTCGCCAGACGATGTCGGTGCGGGTGCTCGGTTCGGGCGCGGGCTCATGGTGACTTCGACCGCGGTGACGCGCCGTGTGACCCGGTCGATCTCGTCGAGCTTGCCGTCGACGGCGACGAGGATGTGATCGAGTCGTTCCATCTCACCGAGCCAGGCCCGTTGGCGGGCTTCGTCGAGCTGGTCGACCAGTCCCTGCCGGGTCCGCTGCAACCGGTCGCGGGCTCCGGGATCGGGACGAGCGAGGTGGCATTGCTCGCAGGCGTATTCGTGGGTGCAGTTGGTGCCGTAGGCGCGCATGCAGTCGCCGATGGCGATCTTGCGTTTGGCGAAGTGCTCGCCGAACTCGTCCCACTCGGCCTCGGTGACCGGCCGGTACTCGTCGGCGGGGCGCAGCGTGCGCCGGTTGTGGATGAACGCCTGGTGAGATCGGATGACGTCGTCGGGGAAGACCGCCGCGTAGCCCTGGGTGGTGGACAGGTCGGCGTGGCCGAGGAGCTTCTGGATGATGTGGGGCGGCAGGCCGGCGGCGAGGGCGTCGGTGGCGAAGATCCGCCGGAAGTCATGCGCCGTGAACCCGATCAGTTCGCCGTCGGGCCCGGTCATCTTCGCGGCAGTGGCGACCTTGTTGAGAACACGCGAGATGTAGGTCTTGTGCATCGGCGCGGTGGTGCCCTTGAATCCGCGCCCGGCGGTGCGTTGGAACATGAACGGCAACGGGTCCGAGTTGACGCATTCGGCGTAGTCGTAGGCCACCAGAGACGGCAGTGCCGTGTCGGTCGAACCAACCGCTGCACGAATCCGTCGGGCCATGGCAGCGAAGGTGGCGGCCAACTCCGGGGCGACGACGACCATGCGTTCTCGGTCCTGTTTGGACGGGCTGATGTGCAACAGCAGCACCTTGCCCACGGTCGGGTCGTGGTGGTCGTAGTCGTGCACGTCGAGTTGGGTGAGCTCGAGCATCTCCTCGATACGGATGCCGGTGTGGCGCAGCACCTCGACAACAGCGAAGCCCCAGAAGGCGTCTTCTTCCTCGAAGACCGTGTCCATGACCGGGCCCGGTCCGGTGACCGTCGGCGTCGATCGCGGCGACTCTCGGATGCGCCTGGGCGTGTGCTGCCTGGTCCACCCGCTCGAAGCTGGTGGAGTCGACGGTGAAGTGTTCACCCGACTGGGCCGACGCTGCGGCAGCGAGGAGGCCATGGTGGTGTTGGTAGTTGCGTTCGGCAACGTCTGCGAGCTCACCGACGCGCACCGCTCGGGTTCGGGTGCGTTCATGCATCGCCGAGCGCAGCGACAACCGCCACTTCCGGTAGGCCTTCACCTCGGCTTCGGTCACCGGGGGCCTGCTCGCCCAGGGTGCCCAGCGGGCCGGGTCCTCGTGGGCCAAGACGATGAGATCGTCGTAGAAGCCCCGGACCGTGATCAGGGTGCCCATCACCCCGCGTCGGGGGACCCGGGTGCCGCGGACCCGCCCGCAGCGAGCATCGGCACCCTCACCGGCATAACCCAAACCGGACACGACCTCGACGACCGCCTCCGCGGAGTCGATCTGACGCCGCTGGGGCTCTGGCGTCGGGAACATCGCCGGCGCGCTGGCATCGGTCGTGGCCGATGCCGCGGATGTCTGGCGGTCGAGGACCACGACGGTGGCGGTCAACGCCGAACCCCCAGCAGATCGTCGAGGTCCTGTTGGTCGTACACGCCGGGGCCGGGACGGGTCGGCGCGGGGCGGCCCTGGACCTCGCGTTGCGCGCTGATCAACTCGTCGAGGCGGGGCCGTATGTAGCGTTGCGTGGTCGCCAGATGGGCGTGACCCATGATCTCCTGAACCTTGTGCACAGCCATGCCCCCGTCCAGCATGCGAACGCACGCCGTGTGGCGCAGATCATGGGGGGTCCAGTTCGCGCCCAGCCGGGCGTTGACCCGGGCGAAGACCGCCCGCCACGCGTCGTAGGTCAACGCCCGGCGTCGTCCTCGGGCCGTCACCCACACCGGATCGTCGTCGGCTGCCACGTAGCCGGTCTCGGCCTGGAAGCGCGAAGCCACACCATCGCCTCACCGGAGACAGGCAGCCACTGGGCCTTGCGGGCCCCCTTGCGGACCACATGAACCGTGGCGTTTCCCCAGTCGATGTCACCGGCGCTCATGGAGATCAGTTCGCCCGGTCGGATCCCGCAGTCCACACTGATCTTGGCCATCGCCCGGTCCCGGTCGCTGCCGAACTCAGCCCAGAACGCGTCGAACTGGACATCAGTGAGATGTCGGGGCGTGGTCTGTGGCTTGGACGGGTCCGCACGGCGACCGGTCTGGTTGCGGAACGGCTCCAACGGATTGTGATGCGCCTCGCTCCGCCCGCCGGTCCGGTCACGACGGCCCGAGTGCGGGATCGGGTTGACCAACGGCTTCGACCCGCGGTCCCCGAGAAACGCGTACCAGTCGAACAGCACCACCCGGGAATGGCGGATCGTTGCCGGGTCGAACTCTGTCGCATGAGGTGCGAGCTTCCCGGTCACCCGGTTCAGGCGTCCGGTCCTCGTGTCTCAGCGCGTCCTCCCTAACAATCTTGGAGATCCCGTGCAGCGAGCGCCAGTCACAAGCCGTCGGGTATGGCGCCGTGGCCGGACGTCGGAGCTCGCCTTCTCGATTAATGCACCCACGGCGAACGGCGCCGCCTTCAGCTCCGAGAAGGTTGCCTGCTCGCCGCGGTCGCTTGGGGCCGCGCTCGCTTGATCTCGTCCCACGGATCGTGGCAGCTGAACTCGGCCTCCTCCGCCTCACCCCGGTCTCACGGCCGATCCTTGATCACGTAGGCGGCTCGGCTCGTTCCGACGATCCAGTCTCGGGCGTCCGCGGAGATCCAACCTGCGAGTTGGGCGATGCTCTCGAGATCCCGCTTGAGGTTTCGATGATGGACCGGTTCGTGATGAGCGACGCGGTTCCGGAGGAAGTGGACCCGCTGGATCCGGTCGTCAACGGCCTGGCGTACCGCTCGGGGATCGCCGTGATCCGGGTGGTTCGGGAACGCGTCGGCAACCGCTGGCACCCACAGCGACGTCAGGTACGGCTTCGTGCACAAGAACCGCCAGAAGCCGAAGCTCAACTCGGCGACAACCTTGCCGTGGACCTCGGGGACCCCTCGACGGGACGCCCGAGTGCGTGCCACCTTGATGTCGTCGAGTGCTCGGGCACCGTGCCTCCCGGGGAAGAGCTGGCGACGCCCGTACCAGACCGTCGACCATCCCTGTGCCGTGCCGTAGGCGACCAGCGCTTCGTCGATGGCGTTGCGGAACACGACCTCGAGTCGGCCGATGTCCTCATGGAGGGCGCCGCCAACCTGCGCATTCCAGTCGTAGAGAGCGATGGCCTGCTCGAGGTCCCCACCAGTCGCCGCCAGGTACGATCGGAGACGCTCCCTCGTGAGGCGTCGAGCAATCGCTTCGTGGTTGATCGTTGACATCGGCGGTTCTGACGTTAGAGTGCTCTGCGAAGACCCCGGAACCGTCCCTGCTTCGGCAAACGGCCGGGGTTTCGCCCTTTCGACCTGTGGCGGCGTCAATGACCCTCGGGGACCTCTCCATCCGGGATAACGCGCCCTGCCGCGTCGCACCCGGTCCCTGCCTCGGTCCAATTCGCTCCAGGTCGTTGTACGCGCGAGCGCGGTGGACGGGTCCCTCAGCGCACATGCGGGAGACGATCTCGGTCGGATGGTGTGCTCCGGAGCGGCGCTTCGCGTCTCAGCGGAGTGGGATCGTCGTCGAACGGCGCTCCCCGGGTGGAGTGTCAGGGCCCCGCAGGTGCGTGCAGCTGTTGGTACAGATCTCGCCCGTAGGTGTGCTTGAGGTCCTCCGCGAAGCTCTGGTTGTCGAGGAGGGCTTTGAAGATCTCGGCGTTGGTGTCCATGCGGCCAAGCACGACGTTCATGAACTTCGTGGCGAACACGATCATGAAGTTCTCGAACGTGTTGGCCTTGGCCGCTGCCACGAGCTCGGGGTCGGTCGACCAGTCGCCCTTGAACTGCTCGAAGAGCAGGGCGTCGGTGATCGAGAGCTGGAACCCGTACTTCTCGTTGAGCCGCCCGACGATGGCGGAGAGGCGTTCGGTCTCGGGGTCGCCAGCGGGGCCGGCACCCTCTCCGGGGAAGGCGTCGAGCGGGCCGGTGGCGTTGTCGGCGATGGCGGCGTCGACGGTGCCGCGTGCCTCGATGCGGAGGTGGGTGAGCTCGACCTGGGAACCGAGGTCGATCCCGGCCGCGCCGGCCCGAGGCGGCAGGTCGGCCAGGAGCGAGCGGGCGAACACGTAGAGCTTCTCCAGGTCGGCGTCGGTCCAGTCGACGATCTGGGAGAGGAATGCGTAGGCCCGGCCGTACGCCTCGAGGTCGCTGCGGAACTGGTCCTGGTCGTCGTCGTCGAGCTCGTCGCTGAAGCGCTGCCGGGGTCCGGCGAGCGCGGCGTAGAGGGCGCCGTTGCTCTTGCGATCGTTGGCGGCGACGGGGGCGAACACCTCCCAGTAGTGGTCGACTTCGGTCTGGTCGAACACCCCGGAGGCCTGGAGGTTCCCCTGGTAGCGGTAGAGCACGTTGGCGTCGACGGGGTCGACGATGGTCGTGTCGTACCAGGGGCGGAACGCATCGGTGATCGCCTCGGCGTCGTTGCGGAAGTCGAGGACGAACGGCTGGCCCTTGCCGGGGAAGCTGCGGTTGAGTCGGGCCAGGGTCTGCACGGCGTTGACGCCTTCGAGCTTCTTGTCGACGTACATGGCGAGCAGCCGGGGGGCGTCGAAGCCGGTCTGGAACTTCTCGGCGACGATCAGCACCTGGAAGGCGTCGACCGCGAATCCGTCCTCACCCTTGAACCGCTTGGCGGTCTCGGACTCGGGGAACCGGTTCATCGAGGTCTCGGACCATGCGTCACCGTGCGGGTCGTCGGGGTCGGTGACCTTGCCGGAGAACGCCACCACTGCCCTGGTGTCGACCAGGTGGTGGTCGGCGAGGTAACGGTCGATGGCTTGTTTGTAGCGCACCGCGTGCAGCCGTGACGCGGTGACGATCATGGCCTTGGCGGTGCCGTCGAGCTGGTGGCGGACGTGGTCGCGGAAGTGTCGATGACGATCTTGGCCCGCTGGGCTGAGCTCGTGTTCTGCGACGTCTCCACCCCCACCGCTACCTCGAAACACCGGATGACCTGGCGGCGATCTCGGTGCAGCTCCGTCACGCAACAGTCGATATGACCGTCCGCTACATCGAGGATCTGCGTCTCGGGTTGATCGATCGAGATCTGGTGCTGTCGCCGCGCTCGGTCGTTGCGACGCCAGGTGGTCGGCTTGTTCAGCGCAAGGACATCGGGTTCAGCGACGCGGCCCTGGAGGTGTTGGTGGAACGGGCCGCGAAGCTCAAGTTGCCCGACGCCGTGGCGGTGCCGGGCACGGTCAGGGTCCGGAACTCGCACCTGTCGGTCTGGGCCAAGTTCACCGCCACCCATGGGCTGCCAGCGTTGCCGTCGACGCCGGAGGCAGTCGGTTTCTTCGCCGCGAGCCGCGCCGATCGCGGTCTTCGCCCCAGCTACATCCGGTCACAGGTCACCACGATCCGGGCCGAGCACGAGAAGGCCGGGCTCGTCGTGGCCGGGCTCACCGAGCTCGCCGATGAGGTCCTCGACGCCTACTCCCGGTCCGACGACGCGCCGGGCACCCGGAGAGCCCCGGTCCTGACCAGGGCGGACCTGGCGGCGATGTCCCGCCGCACCATCGAGGGCGACACCTCCCGACGCCGGTTCAACGATGCCGAGCAGCGAGGCGCACGGGAACGACTTGTCGTCACCGTTGGCTACGCGGGCGCGATGCGGATCGATGATCTCCGCCGGGCGCACCTCGAAGACGTTGAAGAAGCCCCTTGGGGGTTGCTGGTCAGGTTGCGGTCATCGAAGGACAACCGTCGGGGCGACTCGGCTGAGGCCGTCGTGGTCCTCCGCCGTGACGACGAGTTGGATCCGGTCTCCGCCTTCGCCCACTTCCTTCGAGTCACCGGGCTCACCGCGGGACTACTCGTTCCGGCGAGCTTCGTTCCGCCGTCGCCGCATCCCGCAAGCCACGACGCGATCATCGACCGGCTGCAACTGGTCGCCGCCGCCGCTGGCGTCGGTGTCGTCCCCGGCGGGCACTCACTGCGCCGGTCCTGGGCAACCCACGCGTTCGAAGCGGGCGTGGACCTGGTGACGATCCAGCGCCACCTCCGCCACACGAAGGTGACCGACACCTCGGCCTACGTCGAGTTGCTCACCCCATGGATCCACAACCCAGCCAGGGACCTGGCCGACAGCCCCGAGGGCTCCGCTCCCGCCGCCGACCGGACGACAACCCGGTGACCCCCACTGCCGGGGTGACGATCTACTGCAACGGGGTCAACCGGTTCGGCGCCCCGTGCACGAACCGGGTCCGTCAGGTCGGCGCCCACTGTGGCCGCTGCCGAGGCGGGCCCGACACCCCAACCACGCCCACATCACCACCGATCCGGCCCGACGGTCGATGCGATGTACCAGCCCAAGCTCACCGTGGCGATGGCCCTGTTCCAGGCCACCTTTCGGCGGTGCGCTGGGGTGGGGCGCCCGAGTGAAACAGGGCGCGATATTTGCCGGGCCCGAGTACCTGAACCTCTGGCGCCGGACACCCACGGTTAGAAGGTCAGCACTGGGTCTCACCAGTTGCCAGGTAGATGGAGCTGGCCATGTTGTCAAACGCGCCCAACCATGACGCGGAAGCGCCGGGCTCCATGCATACGCCCGTTCCCCCGCCACGGCCTTTTCATAGTCGGCCTGACAGGGCTGTGACCTGGAGCGTTGGTTGTTGATTGGCGCGGGTCGATGCCGTGGTGCTAGGTGTAGCGGGTGCGAGATGCGTGGTTCGCAGGGCTGAACGTCGCCCCGATCGGTGCTGGGGACCGAAGTCGGTTCGACGCGGAGCTTGACGAACACCACTGGTTAGGTCACCGGATGGTCGGCGAGACGATGCGCTACGCCGCGGTCGACGCGACCGGCGAGTGGGTCGCGTTGATCGGCTTCGCGTCGCCTGCACTGTCGTGTGGGCCTCGTGATCGTTTCATCGGCTGGTCCCCTGAGGTCCAGTTGCGCAGGCTCCGCTTCGTCGCGTCGAACCAACGGTTCTGCATCCTGCCTGCAGGCCGTCGCCAGAACACCGCGTCCGCGGTGATGAGCAGGACGCTTCGGCGATTGAGCGCGGACTGGGTGGAGGCGTGGGGTCATCGGGTCCTGTTGGTCGAGACGTTCGTCGACCCTGCTCGCCATGTCGGGACCTGTTATGGCGCTTCGTCGTTCCTCCGTCTCGGCGAGACCGCGGGCTTCGGGCGCAGATCCGGGCGCTATGTCGCCCACGGCCAGGTCAAAGACATCTACGTCCGTGCCTTGCACCAGCGCAGCCTCGAGGTGCTCGCAGCCACGTTCGACCATCCGTTGTTGGCAGACCCAAGGAACTCTGTGGCACAGATCGACTTCAACACCGCTGACCTGTCCAGCTTGATCGAGCGTATCGAGACCATCACCGACCCTCGCGACCCGAGAGGGGTCCGCCACCGCTTTGCCTCCACGCTGGTGCTCGTCGCGTGTGCAACCTTGGCGGGCCACAAGAGCTTGGTGGCACTGAGCGAATGGTGCGACAGTTCGTCCCAGGAGGTCCTCGCCCGGCTCGGTGCTCGGATCTCACCGTCCACCGGGCTGCGGATCCCGCCGAGCTACGCGACGATCCGACGGGCGACGATAGCGGTCGACGCGGACGACTTCGACCTCATCGTCAACACGTGGGCAGCAGAACAGGCAGATCGCAGGGGTCCGACGCGGTCTGGTGCGGACGCGGCAACAAATGGCACTGCCACCAACGACGACGACGACACCACCGATCCCGACCCGACAGGCTCCGATCCAGAGGACCATCGCCCCAACGTGGGAGCGGACCTGGTCGGCGTGGCTGTCGACAGCAAGGCGGTCCGGGGAGCGAAACGGACAGACGGCACCCAGGTCCAGTTGCTCGCAGCCCTTCGACACGACACCGGGATGGTGATCGGTCAAGCAAACGTGGAGAACGACAAGACAAACGAGATCCTCGCCTTCGCACCGCTGATCGAAACACTCGACCTCGCTGGCAGGGTCGTCACCGCGGACGCGATGCACACCCAGAAGAACGCAGCAAAGCTCGTCGCGGGCAAGGGCAGCCACTTCATCTTCGGAGTGAAGAAGAACCAGCCGAAACTGTGGAACGCAGCAGTCGAGGCAGGCAACAGGATCGACATCGATCGTCCCGGCCACGAGACCTGTCACCGTGGCCACGGGCGCATCGACCGTCACCGGGTCTGGACCGCACCCGTCCCGGCAACGACGCAGTTCCCCTACGCGAGCCGCTACGTCATCGTCGAACGCGAGTCATCGACCCTCGATGACACCCGGGTCAGCATCGAGACCCGCTTCTACGTGACCGACCTCACCAACGAAGAGGCCTGCGTCGAACATCTCCTTCGCCTCGTGAGAGGACACTGGTCGATCGAAAGCCTGCACTGGGTCCGTGACAACACCTTCGACGAGGACCGCTCCCAAGTCCGCACCGGGACCCTCCCTCGTGTGCTTGCAACCCTGCGCAACCTCGCGATCGGCATCATCCGCCACACCACCTACCGCAC
>JAENWR010000146.1 GCA_016649895.1 Acidimicrobiia bacterium
CCCTCCCCGAGGTGAGGACGTGCGCCGGTGACGGGCGGGAGTAGTGGTATCCCTGCAGGGTGTCGGTGCCGAGGCTCAACAGCTCACGGGCCTCCGACGCGGTCTCGACGCCCTCAGCGATGATCTCCATGCCGAAGAGGTGCCCGACCTCGATGATCATCCGGACCAGACCACGCTCGTCCTCGCGGTCCAGGTTGGCCACGAAGCTCCGGTCGATCTTCAACACGTCGACGGGCAGCGCCCGGAGGTGGGCGAGCGACGTGTAGCCGGTGCCGAAGTCGTCGATGGCGATCCGCACGCCGTGGGCTTGCAAGGTGGCGAGCTGGGCGGCGGCGGTGGCGACGTCGTCGAGCAGCGCCGTTTCGGTCACCTCGATGACGAGGCGGCGGGGGTCGACGCCGTGGGCGCGCAGCGGGCCGAGCACGTGGTCGACGAGCCGGGGGTGCCCCAGGTGTCGCGCCGACAGGTTCACGCCGAGGGTGAGGTGGCCGAGCCGCGGATCGTCGGTCCATGTCGCCAGCTGGGCGATGGCGTGGCGGAGGACCCACTCGTCGAGGGCGATGATCAGGTCGCTGGCCTCGGCGACAGGGATGAAGTCGTCGGGCGGCACCATTCCGACACCTGGTCGCATCCAGCGCACCAGAGCCTCCATCGACACGGGCTGCTCGGTTCGCGCGTCGACGAGCTCTTGGAAGTGGAGGATCAGCTCGTCGTTCTCGATGGCGGTGGCGAGGCCACGCTCCACCGAGCTGCGCGTTGCGATGTCGGAGCGCAGGGCGTCGTCGCAGAAGCGGATCTGGCCCCGCCCCCTCCGCTTGGCCTCGGCCACCGCGACGTCGGCCTCGCGCACCAGTGCATCGGGGCTGGCTCCACCGACCGATGTGGCGATACCGATGCTGGCGCTGATGCTGATGGCGACCCCTGCCACGGTCACGGACCTCGGGAGCGAGTCGAGGAGGCGCGCTCCCATCGCGGCGACCTCACCCTCGTCGGCGACCGGCTCGGCGACCACGATGAACTCGTCGGCGCCCAGCCGGCCGACCACGTCGCTCTGGCGGACCGCTCCCGCGAGGGTCTGGGCGACCTGGACGAGGACGCGGTCGCCCGCTGGGTGACCGTGGGTCTCGTTGATCTGCTTGAAGCCGTCGAGGTCGACGAACAGCACCGCGACCATGTCGTCGGTGCGGCTGGCCCGACCGATGGCTCGGTTCACGTGGGACAGCGACGCCGGCCGGTTGGGAAGTCCGGTCAGGCCGTCATGGGCTGCGGTGTGGGCCAAGCGACGGCGGAACTCCTCGCGCTCGGTGAGCGATGAGGCGAGGTGGGCGACGGCCTCGCGGAGCGATTCGCCGAGCTGGCCGGGCGATGGCGTGGCGAGGACCGGGTCGTCGAGGTCGCCGCGCGCCAACGCCAGCGCCTGGCTCTCCGAGAGCTGGAGCTGGGCGACGGCCTCGTTCATCGCTCGACCGGCCGAGCGGAGCTCGCGTGGGCCGCCCTCGGTGACGCGCTCGTCGAGTGAGCCCTGTCGCATCGCGTCGGCGACCGCCGACATCCGCCGCAGCGGCACGACGATGGTGCGGCCCCCGACGATCGCCGCGGCGAGTGCCAGCGAGGTGACGCCGATCCCGAGCAGGATCGCGTTGCGAGAGTCGGCGGCAGCGTCGTCGACCAGGTTGCTCGCGATGGAATCGATGTCGTCGGCGGCGGCCTCCACGAGTGCCATGTGCAGGTTGACGGATTGGTCGGCTGCCAGGAACGTGCTGGCGAGCGCGTCGGCGTCGGCGAACACGGCTTCGGCGTCGAGTATCGAGCTCGCGCCGGCGCCGTCCGACAGGGTCTGGTCGATCGCCGATGCCACCTCGCGGGCGAAGTCCCTCGCGTGCGGATCGGCGTCCACCGCCGCGAGCGCGCGCGCCGCATGGCTGCCGGGGCGGATGACCCGACCCAGATGAGCGATGGTGACCCGGTAGCGGTCGTCACGGGCGATGAGTTGGCGCATGGCCTCGTTGGTCGTCAGGAACGACGAGAAGCGCAGGCTGAAGAAGTTGGCGAGTTGCAGCGCCGTGTCGTCACGCACTTCGGCGGAGACCTCGAGGATGTGGACCGCGTTGGTGAGCTCGTCACCGGCCTGCATCTGTCGGATGCGGGTAAGGAGGAAGTCGCGTTCGAGGCGGATGGCGGCCTCGACCTCGCCGTATGCGGCCGCGAGCTGGACCGGGTTCGTGCCCTCGTCGGAGCGAAGCGCCTCGATCTGCGTGGCGTACTGGGCGAGGCCGGTCGAGTCGGCGGTCTGGTCGAGCTCGCGCTGCGCGTTCTCCAGCTCCTCCCACGGGTCGATGTCGACGATGTCGCTGACGAGGTCGCGGGGGACCCCGATCTCGTCGAGGCCGTCGGTGGCGTAGGCCCAGTGCTTCTCGTCGGCGATGGAGCTGCCGAGGCGCAGGAGGCCGATGAGGTCGTCGACGGCGTCGCTGACCTCGTCGATCTCGCGCCGGTGGGCCTGGGCGTCAACGACGCGACCGGCGGCGAACCAGCCGAGGCCGAGGATCGGGACGAGTGCGATCGTCACCATCATGAAGCCGACCTGCGGCCGCCAACGGGTGCTGTCCGGCTGGATTCCCACAGGAGCGCTGTCGGCGGTGGTCCCAGGGTGCTGAGGGGTCGCGCGACAAAGGGCCGTTCGGCGGGTGTGACTGTGGCCACATCGGCCGTTCCCGGGGCGCGATCCCGGCGTCGTAGCCTGTCGACATGCCTTCCGTCGACGCCACCCGCACCTTCGCCGACCGCCTCGACCGGGTGCGTGCCGCGATGGCCGACCACGGCGTCGACGTCGCCCTTCTGTCGGTGGGCGCCGACCTGCCCTGGCTCACCGGCTACCGGGCGATGCCGCTCGAGCGTCTGACGATGCTGGTCGTGCCCGCAGATGCTGCCGCCACGATGTTCGTACCCCGTCTCGAGGTGCCGCGGGTGGTCCCCAGGGGCGAGGTGTTCGACGTGGTGGGCTGGGACGAGACGGCCGATCCTGTCTCCCTCGTCGCCGCCGAGGTGGGTGCCGCACGCACCGTGGCCATCGGCGACCAGACCTGGGCCCGGTTTCTGGTCGACCTGCTGGCTGCGCTCCCGGGGGCATCGTGGCGGCGCGCCAGCACCGTCCTCGGACCCCTCCGGGCGGTGAAGGACGAGGCCGAGGTCGAGGGCCTGCGTCGTGCCGCCGACGCGGTCGACCGCATCGCCGCCGAGTTGCAGGCAGGCGCGATACCCCTCATCGGCCGCACCGAGGCCGAGGTGTCCTCCGACCTGGCGCGCCGCATCGTGGCCGAGGGCCACGAGCACACGAACTTCGCCATCGTCGCCGCCGGGTCGAACGCTGCCAGCCCCCACCACCACCCGTCCGACCGCGTCATCCAAGTGGGCGAGGTGGTGCTCTGCGACTTCGGCGGCACGTACCCACTCGACGATACCGGCGTCGGCTACTGCTCCGACATCACCCGCTGTGTCTACACGGGCGAGCCCCCAGTCGAGTTCGCCGAGCTGTACGGCGTGCTGCAGCATGCGCAGTCGAGCGCTGTTCAGGCGGCCACGGTGGGCACCCCTGCCGCGGATGTCGACGCTGTCGCTCGCGGGCTCATCGATGCCGGCGGCTACGAGGGGCTCTTCATCCACCGGCTCGGGCACGGCATCGGCGTCGAAGAGCACGAAGATCCGTACCTGGTCGACGGCAACGACGATCCGCTGGTGGCCGGTAACGCGTTCTCGATCGAACCCGGCATCTACGTCGAGGGCCGGTGGGGTGCACGGATCGAGGACATCGTGGTCGCCACCGCCGATGGCCCGCTGTCGCTCAACCGGGCCGACCACGGACTCGCCGTGGTGGAGGCGTGACGCCCACCACCTCTGCGTTCGCGTCCGTCGCGGTGGTGCCATGACCCTCGACGCCGCCACCGTCCTGCTCCAGTGGGCCACCGGCGGCCTGCTCTTCCTTTGGGTCACGGGCCGGCGCCGCGAGGTCGGCCTCGGTTACGGGTGGCTGCTGCGCGGCACCTACGGCCTCATGGCCACGCTCGCGGTGTGGATCGGCTGGCGCTACGGCGAGGCGGTTCCTGTGCGCGATGCCGCGGGGGTCGGCGTCGTCGTCGCGGCCACCGCTGCGCTCGCGGTGTCGGTGGCGCGCCGTGGTGCCGGGGTCTCGGGCCAGCGCGAGCTCGCCAGCCGGCGCTCTGCTCGGGTCGCCGCCATGACGGGCATCGACCGTGCCCCGGCCGAGAAGGACGATTCGGTCGACGAGTTCCCTCCGTGGCTCGACCTGATCGCCGTGGCCTTCGGGCTCGTGGCCATCGTGGCCGGTGCCGCAGCGGCCGAGGGGCCCGTCGCCCTGTCGGTGGCGCGCGTGGTGGTCGGTGCCCTGCTCCTGGGATCGGTCTCCGACGCCATGCTCCTCGGCCACTGGTACCTGGTCCAGCCTGGCCTCGCCCGGGGGCCGCTCCTCGAACTGGTGCGGTGGACCGCGCTCGTGTGGCCGCTCGAGCTGGTCGTGATGCTGTGGCCCACCGGCATGGTGTCGGTGCTGGCCGGCGACATCGACGACGGCTACAACGGGCTTCTCGGCTGGTTCTGGGTGGCGTGCGCCATCACCACGATCGTGCTCGTCGGGGTTACCCGGGCTGCGTTGCGCGAGCGGCAGTACTCGGCGGTGATGGCGGCAACGGGGTTGCTCTACCTGGCCATCCTCACCGCGTTCGGCATGGACCTGGTGGCACGGGCGGTGCTGGCTCCGTAGTCCAGACATGTATCAGCGGTGATCGCGGCATCTCTGGAGCTTCGCACACCTTGTGTCGAGCATCACTCAGAGCGGTGTCGTAGAGCGGTTGGGTACCGGTCCGGGTGGAGAATTCGTGCGATTGCCACTTTACGCGGTTTTCTTTCGCACGGATCGGGCGTAGTGTCACCCTCTGTAGCTAGTCAGGAAAGCGGGCGAAATGTACAAAATTCTGGATGATGCAACGCCGGACGGACCAGTGCAGCGCCCGACAGCGGGGCGGAGCGATTCGGTGATGTCGGTGAGTGAGCGGCTGCGTGATCTGCAGGTCCTCGAGGTGGATCCGGCGGCGGTCAAGGCCATTCGGGCCTCTCGCGAGGTCAACCTGACCAAGATCGCGGTGGCGACGTGCGATTCTGCGGCGTTCGTGCTCGCCATCGTGTCGGCGCACCTGGCCACCGGTGGTTTCCCAGGTTGGGGGTATCCACTTAACCGGCCCAACGCAGGTCAGGCCGCTCTCCAGGGCCGGTTCGCGGGGGGACGCTCGAGGCTGGGGGGATGGCCCCGGCCTCCCGGGGGGAGCGGCGGGTTCTTCTTGGGCGCGGGGTTCACG
>JAENWR010000015.1 GCA_016649895.1 Acidimicrobiia bacterium
CGTCGAGCACGCCATGCTCATCGCCATCTGGAACATGCTCAACACCGGCACCGTCTACGACGACCCCGGCGACGACTTCTACACCCGCCTCAACCCCGACAAGACCAAGAACCGAGCCGTCGACCAACTCCGCAAGATGGGCTACGACGTAACCCTCAACCCCACGGTCGCCACCGGATAGAGAATCTTCGCATCAGCGGGTATGTTTCGACGGTGCTCCTGATGCGCGGCTATGTGGTGAACCGTGGCGGGCGACAGGCCGCAGGGTCTACGACCAGAGACGATGCTCCACTCCACTCACGCAGCGGTGGGAGCGAGGTCGTCCCAGTGCGCGGTGGCGGTCTCGGCCCCGCTGGCGACCAGGCGACGAAGGATGACATCGAGCGTCTCGGCCACATCGAGCGCGAGCCACCGCTCGCCACAGGCGGGGCATTCCTCCATGGGAACCCCGGCCACCACAGCCACGTGGCCATCGCGCTCGACCATCTTGGCTCGGTGGACGGCGACTCGTTCGGCTTGATCACAGGTCTGGCAGCGCATCAGCGTCTCGTCCTGAAGTCGTCGGACCAACGGTCGGTGGATGGTTCGTACACGGTGATCAATCGCTCCTCGGCGTGGATGTCGTCGACGACGACCACGACGTGCAACGGACGGGACCAGTCTAGGTAGAGCACTAGTTCCTTGAGCTGTCCATCGGCGATCACCGCCTCATCGATCACCTCGGCCGCTGCGTCGAGGAGCACCCGGAACTCGGCCAGGGTCAGGTCGAGCAGCCACAACTTGTCGAAGACGTGCTCGGTGAGGATGCGCCGGTGACGCCACACTTTGTTGCGCTGGGTGCCGGTCACCGGGCCGTCGCCCTCCGTCCGCTCGTGGTCGGCCTGGTCATCTCCGGCCCCAACGCACAGCAGAGCTCATGGGTGAGCTCGTCGGTTGGGGCGTTCCAATCCTGGCGGACGACGACGAGGTACCACTCCGATGTCTCCCAGCCACGAGGACAGAGCGTTGCCCCGGTGCCGGGCGATCTTGCGGCGGTGCGGAGCGTGGTCCTCATGGCAGCGATCTCCGAGCGGTCACGCAGGCTGTCTGGCAGGTCGTCCCCCGCAATCGGGACCGACGCCGCAGCAGTTCGGAGCGGCACGGGGCCGAGCGCCTTCAGCTCGGCATGAACTGCGAGATCCTCTTCTTCGAGCGGGGTACCTACAGCCCGGTCCGCGGCCTTGAACTCGGCGTCGGGACGTCGCAGCCAGTCGGCGACGTTCCGATGCGCCTGCTGTGAATCACCCCGAGCTTCCGTCACCGAGGACAACCCTATGGCAAGCCCCGGGATACGACCTCTGTGACGGAACACGAGTTCTGGGAGAGAACCGCGCTGATGCGCCCGACGCTACTCCGCCGAGCACCAGGCCATGGGCCTCACCAACTTGCGCAGCGCGAACCGCGCCGTCGCGGTCAGCGAGCCGGGGGCGGAGGGCGCATCACCAAGCTGGTGCTTTCCGAGCTGGTCACGAAAGCGGTCGGCATCCTCGTCGAGCTCACCGGCGACGACGCCGTGTTCATGGACGCCCCGGGGGCGGTGAGCGGCAGCATCGTGTTGTTCCACCGCGGGATGTCGATCGCCGGAGGTACTTCTGAGGTCAAGGGCACCCAGATCGGCGAGCGGATCCTCGTCCTTCCGCGCGATCCGCTGCTGAAGTAGCTCCTCGGAGCATCGCCTCGGTCGCTCGGGGGTGGGATGTGGGACGCAGTGCCCAGCATTTCTACATCGGCCGTGACCGCCTCGTGGCGATCCCGGCCGATGTTGTCGCGGCGGGGCTCGCGGGCGCGTGGCCATGTCCATCCAGCCGAGCATCGTCTACCGGATGGGCTGGTACCGGACATGACGGGACGGGATCCCGGCGAGCTGCTGCCGCCCCCGGCACGACTCGAACGTGCGACCGTTGCTGAATCCGGCGGGTGCCGACGCATCTGGCCCAGGCCGTACCAGCCATCTCTATGTGTAGTTCCCATAGACGATTCGCTATGGGATTGGTTAGACTTGGCTCGTGAAGACACCTCCGACCGAGATCCTGCGGGCCGCGCGGCTGCGATCAAGCCTCTCGCAGGCCGACCTTGCACGACGTGCGGGGGTCGCGCAGTCGGTGATCAGCGCCTACGAGTCTGGCCGGCGCGAGCCGAGCCTCCTGACGCTGGCACGCCTGGTCGAGGCCACTGGCCACGACCTGGTCGTGGAGACCGTGCCGTCGGAGCGGGGAGCCCGCGGGCTCCCCGACACACCGCTGGGCCGTCGCCTGCGCCGGCGACGGAAGGCGATCATCGAGACTGCGGCTCGTCGGCGGGCAAGCAACGTGCGAGTCTTCGGCAGCGCCGCCCGTGGCGACGACACCGCAACGAGCGACATCGATCTGCTGGTCGACTTGGATCCGAGTGCTGGCCTCTTCACCCTTGGGGAGCTCGAGCATGAGCTCTCGGACCTCCTCGGTATGAGGGTCGATGTCGTGCCTGCCACGATGCTCAAGCCCCGCATCAGGGACGAGGTGCTCAGGGAGGCGATCCCGCTGTGAACCGTCGCGACGACCAACGACTCCACGATGTGCTCGCCTCCGCTGCGGCGATCGGCTCGCACCTCGAGCGGGGCGACCTGCTCGACGGGCTGGTGTTCGACGCCGTTCGTGTCCGGCTCATCGAGATCGGCGAAGCGGTGAAGGACATAGACGCCGAACTCCTCGCGACCGAACCAGACATTCCATGGCGAGCGGTCATTGGGATGCGAGATCGGCTCGCGCATCGCTATTTCGACACCGCCTACGACGTCGTTGCGTCCACCGTGGCCGAGGATCTCCCGCTCCTCGTGGCCGCAACGGAACGGATGCTGTCTCAGCTAGGGCTGAGTCCGACGTTTGACGTCGAGAGGCCTACCGGGCCGCCTGGTACAGCCTGACAGAGTCCCGCGGGGTGGTGGGGTTTGACGGCGTGACCTGCGCCGTGTTGTCGCCGGTGTCGATCTCGGGTCTCGTGAGGCGCTGGCTGGACAAGACCTGCGACGTCGGGTCACGGAGGCCGTGGCGGACTGACACCCCAGGTGGATGTGCCGGTCGATGCGTCAGGAGCCAGGCGCCGCATGCGGATCATGGGGGCGACGCCCGCCAGGGTCGTCCTGGATACCAACATCACCAACACTGCCGTCGTCGACCTCGTGCGTCGCCACGTCCTCGAGATCGAGGAGGCGTTCGAACGGGGCTCCTACGTGGCCAGGGGCGGTGCGCTGGTTCCTCCCCATTCTCGCTGTCAGGCCCGGCCGAGGACCTTCCTGGCGGTGCGGGTGGCGATCGCCTGGATCGTGAGGCTGGGGTTGACGGCGCCAATCGTCGGAAACACCGAGCCGTCGCAGATCCAGAGGTTCGAGATGTCGTGGGTACGACAGTCGGGGTCGACGACCGAGTCCGATGGGTCCGATCCCATGCGGCACGTTCCCAGCAGGTGGTGGTTGCCGTCACTGAACAGCTTCCGGTTTGCGCCCGCCGCGTCCATGACCCGGATGCCGTGCTGCTTCACCGCCTCGATGAGGGCGCGGTCGTTGTCGCCGTAGGAGAACGTCACCTTGGCGACGGGCACGCCGTTCGCGTCGGTGTCGGATGCGATGGTCACCCGGTTGTCTGGGTTCGGCAGCACCTCGCCGAGGCTGGCGAGCAGCCCCCAGTGGCTGTATTCGTCCAGCACGTCCATGAGGTCCTCGCCCCAGAGGTCCGGGTTGGAGGACACGAGCGAGGTGGCGAAGCTGATCGGCATCTGCGCGTAGGTGTTCCACAGCCATCCCCGTGCGAAGTCCCGGCCGGGCTGGGGTGCCGTAGGGGTCGCGGGTCATGATCCCGACCGGCGGGGTGACGAAGCTGTCGATCGGCTGATCGAAGCGGCCGTAGGCGATCGGACCGGAGTGGACCATGAGGTTCCGCCCTACCTGATCCGAGGAGTTCGCCAGGTTGCCCGAGTTGAGCAGCAATCGCGGCGTCTCGATCGCATAGCAGCACACGAACACCCGGTCGGCGCCCTGGAACCTCTCCTCGCCGTCCTCGAGGTAGGTGACGCCGGTGACCCGTCCACCGGTCGACTCGATCGTGGTGGCGAAGCAGCCGGGGCGGATCTCCGCGCCCGCCGCGACGGCACGGGGGATGTAGTTGACGTTGGCGCTGCCCCTGGCGTCGCTCTTGCAGCCATTGGCGCAGAACCCGTAGTACATGCACGCGCTGCGCCCGTCGACGGGGCTGGTGGCGATCGCGTGCGGCGTCATCTCGGTGCGGTAGCCGACGGAGTCGAGGCCCTTGCCGATCAGGTGGTCCTTCGCCGACCACGGCAGCTCGCCGTGCGGATACGGCGCGCCGGACACCCAGGCGGAGGAGCGGGGTCCGGACACGGGCAGGAAGCGCTCGACCTCCGAGTAGTAGCCGGCGAGCTCGTCGTAGCCGAACGGCCAGTCGACCCCGACGCCATCGGTCGAGGCGATCTGGAAGTCGCTGGGGTCGAGTCGCAGGGTCATCGCGGTGTAGTGGACGGTCGTGCCGCCGACCGCTCGACCGGTGTTGACGCGACCGAGGCGGAGGGGGTCGTCCCCGTCGGTGATGCGTGGATCGTCCCAGTCGAGGCGCCCGAGCATCGACAGCTCGTCGTTGACGTAGTCGTGTCGCGTGTCGTGCCAGTCGCCGGCTTCGAGGACGACGACGGTCATGCCGCCTTCGGCGAGCTCCTTGGCGAGGACGGCCCCGCCGGCGCCGGAGCCGACGATGAGCGCGTCGACGGTGCCGGTGTGGCGGCGCATGATGTGGCGGAGATCGTCGGGCTGGATCGGTGGATGGCTCACAGCTGCCCCCACCCCGCCTTCCGGTCGTGGCGGGCGACGACCTCGGCCGCTCCGATCCAGGCGTAGCCCTCGGGGTAGGCCGGGCCGTTGAAGCCGATCCGCTCCCACGTGTCGGGGTGGGCAAGGTAGCCTTGGAGGGCCGTCTCCAACAGACGGTCGATGAAGTCCTTGCCGTGGGCGCCGAGCCCCGCCAGCTCCTCGCCGTGACGGAGGCGGCGGACGACGTCTCGCCGTTCGGCCTCCGGCATCTCGGTGAAGCCATGCTCGGCGAGGGTGGTGACCCCCTGGACGAACAGGTCCGGGGTGGGCGGCGCGCCGTCGCGGCGGTCGCCGCGTCCCAAGGCGGCGTCGGCGTGGGAGTCGACGAACGACGCAAGGTCGATCTCGGCAGGCACGCCCGGGAGGTCACGGCTCGCAACCTCACCGCCGGGCCACCGCCGCTGCTGCCCCTCGCGTTCGCCGCCCTGGCCCTCACCGGCTTGCTTGCGACGAGGATGAGGTAGAGGCGGGCGAAGGGCCAGCCGTGCCAGGGGTCCGTATGCCCACGCGCCTACCCGTCGGAAGTTCTCTCTAACGCCAACTCTGTGGCATTTTGCAGTGGCGTTTCATAGAGTCACTGGAAAGGAAGGTCGAACGACGAGGAGGATCTGATGGACTGGGGAGGCTGGGCGGTGTTCGGGTTGGTCGCCACGACCGTGCTCACCGCCGTGCTCATCCTGGTGCAGCTCGCCGGTCGGACCCGCCTGGACCTACCACTGCTCCTCGGGTCGGCGCTGGTCGCCGACCCCGACCAGGCACGCGTCGTCGGCTTTGCGGTGCACCTCGGGTTCGGTCAGCTGTTCGCAGCGTTCTACGCTGCCGGGTTCGCGACGCTCGACCGGGCCGGGTGGTGGCTCGGGGCGCTCTTCGGGTTCATCCACGCCATCGTCGCGCTCACCGTCCTCGTCCCGCTGCTCCCCGGTGTCCACCCTCGGATGGCCAGCGACCGCGCTGGGCCCGACTCCATCGCCGTGCTCCAGCCGCCCGGTCCGCTCGCCCTCAACTACGGCTGGGCGACGCCGCTGGTCACCATCGCAGCCCACCTTGTCTACGGCGCGGTGCTCGGCCTCGCCCTCCACCCGTCATGACCGGGCTCCGTCGTGTCCCGATCGGCGACTACGGCCTGATCGGTGACACGCGCACAGCGGCGCTCGTGGCGCCCGATGGCGCCATCGACTGGTGGTGCCTCCCCCGGTTCGACTCGCCACCTGTGTTCGGCCGTGTGGTCGGCGGTGACGACGCCGGCAGCTTCGAGACCGGCCCCGCCGAGCCGGCGCGGCTCGAGCGGCGCCGCTACCGCGACGGCACTGCGACGCTCGAAACGACGTGGGCGGTCGACGGTGGTCAGCTCACCCTGGCCGACTCGATGATCGCCGAGGTCGCCGGACGTCTGCTGCCGGCGACCACCCTGGTCCGCAGGCTGGCCAGCCGGGGGCGTCCGGTCGAGGTGGCGGTGCGCCTGTCGCCCCGCCTTGGTGAGGGGCGGGCCCGGCCGGCACGTATCCGCCAGCACAAGGGCGCCCTGGTCGTCGAGCACCAGGGCCTCGCGATGGCGGTGCTCACCGACGGCCCCGAGCGCCTTGACGTCGACGAGAGGGTCGTCTTCACCGTCGACCCGTCGCGCCCACTGACGATCGTCGTCGGGGTGAGCGACCGCACCCCTCTCGTGTTCGTGCCGCCCGCGCTCGCCCGGGCTGAAGCCGAGCGCGACGAGCGCGGGTGGCGACGCTGGGCCGAGGGGATCGTCACCGCACCCGAGCACCGGGCCACCGTGGTGCGCAGCCTGCTCACGTTGCAGCTGCTGACCTACTCACCCTCCGGCGCCCCCGTCGCCGCCCCGACGACATCGCTGCCCGAACTGCTCGGCGGGTCGCGCAACTGGGACTACCGCTACGCCTGGCCGCGCGACGCCTCGATCGGCATCGCCGCCTTCCTGACCGCCGGCAAGGACCGCGAAGCCCGTGCCTTCCTCGCGTGGCTGCTGCATGCCAGCCGTCTGGCCCGCCCGAGGCTGCCGGCGCTGCTCACCCTCCACGGGCGGCCTGGGCCGGCCGAGCGCGAGCTGCACGACTGGCCGGGCTACGCCGAGAGCCGCCCGGTGCGCACCGGCAACGGTGCGGCCGACCAGCACCAGCTCGACGGGTACGGCTGGGTGCTCGACGCCGCCTGGTTGCTCACCCGCGCCGGCCACCGCCTCGACGGCGAGACGTGGCGGGCGATGCGCGCCTTCGCCGACCACGTGGCGGCGACCTGGCACCTACCCGATGCCGGGATCTGGGAACGGCGCGACAAACCTCGCCACCACGTGCACTCCAAGCTCATGGCCTGGCTCGCGCTCGACCGCGCCGTCCGCATCGCGCTCGAGCGGGGCGGACGTGCCGCCAGGAGGGCACCTGGGTGGGAGGCGGCGCGGGACCGGGTCGCGGCCGACGTGCGCGCCAACGGCTTCGACCCCCGCCTCGGTGCCTACACCGCTGCCTACGGCACGAGTGAACTGGACGCGGCCGTGCTGTTCCTGCCGATCCTGGGCATCGAGCCGGCGGGCTCGGCTCGGGTGGCCGGCACGGTCGACGCCATCCGCGAGCGGCTCGGCGCCGGCGGTCCGCTGATCTACCGATACCTCGAGGACGACGGACTCCCCGGCCGGGAAGGTGCCTTCCTCCCGTGCTCGTTCTGGCTGGTGCAGGCCCTTTCCGGCATCGGTCGGCGGGCCGAGGCGAGAGAGATGTTCGACGAGCTCGTGGCGCTCGGCGGGCCACTCGGGCTGTTCGCCGAGGAGATGGACCCTCGCTCCGGGGAGCAGCTCGGCAACTTCCCCCAGGCGCTGACCCATGCCTCGCTCCTTCAAGCGGCGGCCGCCCTGGACACGGTCGCCCCGCGCTCATCCGAGGTCAGCGGGCGTGAGCTTCCTCCCCCCATCATCGAAGGTCGCCGAGCGGCACGCACGGACGAACGGTGAGCGCGGGGTCGAGCTCGGCGCCGCCCCGGATCACGTGCCGGGGCGGGCCGGCCGCTCATCGAGGGATCGGGCGATCGAACGCGGTGGCGAGACGAGCCAATGTCAGCGCACCGACGAGGAGCCCGAAGTCGCGGAGGGCCACGTCGTAGAAGTCGGCCTGGAGCAGCAGGTTCACGATGATCCCGGCCAGCCACGCGGCGACGAGGTAGCCGCCGAACTTGGGACGGACGGCGACGACGACGCCCGCGACGATCTCGACGACACCGATGAGCAGCAGCGCCTGGTGGGCGTTGCCGGGCATCAGGTCGTTGATCTCAGGTGCCAGGTAGATCTGCCAGTCGACGAGCCAGTCGAGGAACTTGTCGATGCCGAACAGGAGCGGCAGGGCCGTGAAGCCGATGCGGAGCAGCGTGAAGGCCTGGAAGGCCGGGTCCTCGAGCCGGTGCGTCGGGGTTCCGACTGCCTGGACCTGGGTGGTGGTGGTGTTGCTCATGGGTGGCCCTTCTATAAGTTGATACTATTGACGATAGAAAAGGCTAGTTGTTTCGTCAAACCAAATTCGTTTTAGACTGGGCCCATGGAACCTGCGGAGGACCTCGAGCGGCGCATCAGCGGCATCGCCGCCCTCGACCAGCCGTTACGGCGTGAGCTGTACCGGCTCCTGTCCGAGCGCGACACGTGGCTCACCCGCGACGAGGCCTCGGAGGCGCTGGGCGTCCCCCGCTCGGTGGCGGCGTTCCACCTCGACAAGCTGGCCGAGGCGGGCGTCGTCGACGTCACCTTCCAGCGCCGGACCGGCCGCACCGGCCCAGGTGCGGGACGGCCGGCGAAGCTGTACCGGCGCGGCACCCGCGAGGTATCGGCCTCGGTGCCCGAACGTCGCTACGACCTGGCCGGGTCGCTGCTGGCGGCGGGGATCGTCGAGGCCGAACGGACAGGCGCACCCGTCGCCGAGTGCCTCAGCGGCAGCGCTCGCGCTGCGGGCCGGGTGATCGGCCGGGAGGCGGCCGACGCCACAGGGCAGTTCACGACGGCCGAGGCGCGCCGGCGCGCCGTCCTTGACCTGCTCGGCCACCACGGATACGAGCCCACGGCCGGTGCGGGCGGCGAGATCACCCTCGTCAACTGCCCCTTTCACCGCCTCGCCGAGGAGCACCGCACCCTCGTGTGCGGTATGAACCTCGACTTCCTGGCCGGGCTCCTCGAGGGCATCGGGCCGACCGATCGCCTCGACGCACGGCTCTCACCTGAGCCCGGCTTCTGCTGCGTGAGGATCACCACTGCCTGACCGGCCGAGGCGAGGTCGGGGGTGGGTGAGGAGGTGACCCGCTCGGCGGGGGGCCAGGCCGCGACGTGTCGCTACGGCGTTGGCGATCAGGTCTCGCGCAGCAGGCGGGCGAGACGCTGGCGACCATGTTGAGCAGCGGGCGGCGGTTGCCTCGATGGATGTCAGGTGGTCTCCGCGACCTCGGGGTAGTAGCGGCGCCGCGCCCACAGTGAGACGTAGACGAGGGCGACGAGGGTGGGGACCTCGATGAGCGGGCCGATGGTGCCGGCGAGCGCCTGGCCGCTGGTGACGCCGAAGACGGCGATGGCCACGGCGATGGCGAGCTCGAAGTTGTTGCCGGCGGCGGTGAACGCGACGGAGGTGTTGCGGTCGTAGGGGAGTCCGAGCCGGTAGCCGGCGGCGAACGATCCGAACCACATCAGTGCGAAGTAGATGAGCAGCGGAACGGCGACACGGGCGACGTCGAGGGGCCGGCCGGTGATCTGTTCGCCTTGGAGGGCGAAGAGGATCACGATGGTGAACAGCAGCCCGTAGAGGGCGACCGGGCCGATGCGGGGGAGGAAGCGCTGCTCGTACCACTCGGTGCCCTTGCGGCGCTCGCCGATGGTGCGGGTGAGGAACCCGGCGAGGAGGGGGATGCCGAGGAAGATGAGGACCGACTTGGCGATCTCCCACATCGACACCTCGAGGTTGGCGGTGTCGAGGCCGAGCCAGCCCGGCAGCACGGTCAGGTAGAACCAGCCGAGCACGGAGTACATGACGATCTGGAACACCGAGTTGACGGCCACGAGGACGGCGCCGAGCTCGCGGTTGCCACAGGCCAGGTCGTTCCAGATGAGCACCATGGCGATGCAGCGGGCGAGGCCGACGATGATGAGGCCGGTGCGCAGTTCGGGCAGGTCGGCGAGGAACATCCAGGCGAGGGTGAACATGAGCGCGGGGCCGATGAGCCAGTTCATGACCAGCGACAGGCCGAGGGTGCGGCGGTCGGCGAGCTGATCGCCGATGCGCCGGTAACGGACCTTGGCCAGTACCGGGTACATCATCGCCAGCAGGCCGATGGCGATCGGGAGCGACACGGTGTCGAGCTTGATGCCGTCGAGCCATTCGTCGAGGTCGGGCAGCACCTGGCCGAGGCCGAGGCCGACCGCCATGGCCACGCCGATCCAGAGCGGCAGGAACCGGTCGAGGGTCGACAGCTGGGCGATGACGGGCGCCTCGGGTGACGCGACGGGGATTGTCATGCAGGGGCGCAGCACTGCGCGGTCTCGCCGTCGGCGAGGACGGTGTTGGTCATCTGCTCGGCGTCGCCGGTCTTGACGTAGAACTCCCATGGGGCGCCGTCGGGATCGCTGACCCAGGTCTCGGTCTTGAGTGCGTAGCAGCACACCGTGTCGTCGATGCCGGTGGTCTCGAGTCCGTCGGTCGACAGCCGTCCCTCGGCCGCGACGACCTCCTCGGCGGTGTCGACCTCGACGCCGAGGTGGTTGAGCGTTCCCCCGCCCTCGCCTTCGATGAGCACCAGCTTGAGCGGCGGGTCGGCGATGGCGAAGTTGGCGTAGCCGGGCTTGCGCTTGTTGACCTCGGTGCCGAACAGCTTCGAGTAGAAGGCGACGGCATCGTCGATGTTGGAGACGTTGATGGCGAGCTGGACACGGGACATGAGCGGGCTCCTGATAGATTCATGCTTGTCGATGGGTGCATCCTAGACACGCATCGATGATTGTCAATGTGAAAGAGCAGGTTTCTCATGGGCATGACCACGACGAGCAGGACGGCTACTGCGGCGGCGTGCTGCCCGTCGATCACCGATGCTTCTCTGGCCGATGCCGACGCGGCGGATCTGGCGCAGACCTACGCCGCGCTGGGCGATCCGGTTCGCCTCAAGTTGCTCAGCTTGATCGCGGCGGCCGGCGAGCTGTGCTCATGCGACATGGTGGAACCGCTCGCCAAGAGCCAGCCCACCGTGAGCCACCACACCCGGGTCCTCGCCGAGGCCGGTCTCATCGAGGGCGACAAGCGCGGACGCTGGGTCTACTGGAGCATCCCCGGGGTCCAGGTCGACTTCGTGCGCCGGGTCCTCGCCCGCTGATCAGCGGGCGGTCGGCGGCTCCTCAGTCTGTGCCGGCGAGCAGGTGGTCGACGAGGGCCCGGATGCGGCGGTCGATCTCGTCGCGGATGGGGCGCACCGCGTCGACGCTCTGGCCGGCGGGGTCGTCGAGGTCCCAGTCCTCGTAGCGCTTCCCCGGGTAGATCGGGCAGGCGTCGCCGCAGCCCATGGTGATGACCACGTCGGAGGCCCTGACCGCGACGTCCTCGAGCTTCTTGGGGTGGGCGCCGGTGGTCCGCAGGTCGATCCCGATCTCCGCCATGGCGTCGACCACGGCCGGGTTGAGGTCGTCGGCGGGGGCGGAGCCGGCGGAGCGGACAGCGACCCGGTCGCCGGCGTGGTGGGCGAGCAGGGCGGCAGCCATCTGGGAGCGCCCGGCGTTGTGGACGCACACGAAGAGGACCTCGGGGCGGGTGTTGGTCATGACGGGACTCCACGTGGTCGGCAAACGGGCGGGCCGAGGTCATCGGAGGGCGGTCACGCTGCGGATCCGGTCGGTGAGCTCGGTGACGGTCGCATCGAAAGCCGCCCTCGTGCCCACAGGGACCGGGTCGGGGACCGACCAGTGCAGCCAGGTCGTGCCGGGAGCGAGCTCCTCGTGGGCCTGGTCGCAGACGGTCACCACCAGTGCGGGGGTGTCGGTCACATCGGCGATCGCCTGCGGGGTGACGCCGCCGAGGTCGAGACCGGCACGTTCGGCCGCCGCAACCGCGCCAGGGTGGACACACGGTGCGGGGTGGGTGCCGGCAGATGTGGCGGGCTGGCCGGTGCAGCGCCGCCACAGGGCGGCAGCCAGTTGCGACCGGGCCGAGTTGGCGCTGCACACGAACAGCGCCGGCGTGGCACCAACGATGCGACCCGGCATCAGGCGTTCGAGGGCGTCACGGCGAAGGTGCACGTAGCGGCGACGACCGTCGCCGCTGGAGCGCGACCGCTCGATCAACCCCACACCCTCGAGCACCACGAGGTGGTGGGCGAGGAGGTTCGACTCGAGGCCGAGGAGCCGACGTAGCTCGATCGGGGCCCGGTCCGAGAGCGACAGCTCGTCCACGATCGCCAAGCGCGCCGCGTCGCCAAGCGCAGCGTGGAGCGCCGCACGCTCCTCCACGGTCAGGGCCTCGCGCTCGTCCACGCCTGCAGCATCTCACTCACAAATAAGTGAGTCAAAAACTGTTGAGTGAATGAGGATTGCGCCCTGCTCGTGAGGACTCGCCGCGGTCGTGAACGACGGCGTTCGCGCCGGGAGAGGACCATCGCCCACTCTCTTCGATCAGACCAAGATCGCCTGCGCCAGAAGGAAGTAGATGAGCAGACCGGTGGCGTCGACGAAGGTGGTGATGAACGGCGCTGACACCACCGCAGGGTCGAGGCCGAACCGTCGAAGGAGCAGCGGGAGGATGCTCCCGACGAACGTGGCGAGCAGCACCACCGACATGAGCCCGAGTGCGACGACGAATGCCAGTTCCTGGCCAGTTCCCCACGTCACCGCACGAAGGAGGCCGATGCCGGCCATCGTGACGCCGAGGAGCGCACCGACGCGCATCTCCTTCCACATGATCCGCCTGGCATCGCTGAAGCGGACCTCGCCGGTCGCCATCGACCGCACGATGGTCGTGGTCGTGGTCGTGGTTGTTTGCGAGCCGGCGTTGCCGCCGGTGCCGATGATCAACGGCACGAAGAACGCCAGAGCCACGACCGATTCGATGGTGTCCTCGAAGGCGCGCATGACCGTCCCCGTGAGGGCTTCGGCGACGCCAGCCCACCGGAGGTCCGATGTCCACCGCCGAGGCCGATGCCGAGTCAGGCGTGACGATGAGCGACCCGGCGCTCGGCGTCGAGGTCGTGACCGACCAGCTCGACATGCCCACGTCCATGGCCTTCATCGACGACGGCACGCTGGTGACCGAGAAGTCGACGGGGCGGGTTCGCGTCGTCCGCGATGGCGAGATCGTCGGCGATGCGATCGACCTGGCGGTCAACAACTTCGACGAGCGCGGTCTGCTCGGCATCGCCGTGCACCCCGAGTTCCCGACCGAGCCGTACGTCTACCTGCACTGGACCTGGCGGGGTGAGGGCGACGGCGCGCAGGGGCTGCTCGGCGAGGATAGCGACGAGGCGACCGCGGTGCCGGCGCTCGGCAACCGCGTCGATCGCTTTCGGTGGCAGGACGACGAGCTCGTGTTCGACCTGAACATCGTCGAGTTCCCGAGCAACACGCTCGACACCGACACCTCCGGAAACGTTCGAGGGAACCACGATGCCGGCCCGCTCGCGTTCGGGCCCGACGGGATGCTCTACACGATGATGGGCGACCAGAACCTCCGCGGTCAGCTCCAGAACGTGGCGGACGGACCGGCACCCGACGACGAGCACCTGGCCGGAGTGATCCTCCGGCTCAACGACGACGGATCGGTGCCCGAGGACAACCCGTTCTTCGATGTGGGTGCCGACCTCGGCGGCGACGTTGGGGAGAACATCCAGAAGGTCTACGTCTACGGCGTTCGCAACAGCTTCGGCATGGCGTTCGAACCCGACTCGGGTGTCCTGTGGCAGACCGAGAACGGGGACGACTCGTGGGACGAGATCAACGTCTTCGAGCCGGGAGCCAACTCCGGGTGGATCCAGATCCAGGGCCCGCCGGAGCGCCTGGACCAGTACGCGGAGATCGAGCAGGGGAGCGACGATGGACTCGACGTGGCGAGCTTCCCTCCCTCGATGATCGCCGCTGACGAGGAGTCGGCACGGTCGGCGATGTTCTCCCTTCCTGGCAGCGAGTTCACCGCTCCGGTCCTGTCCTACGTCTACCCCCCGGCACTTGCCGCGATCGGGATCGTCTCGGACGGGCAGCTGGGCCCCGCCTCTGAGAGGACCGTGTGGGTCGGGGCGGTGCTGAACGACTCGCTCTTCCGATATCCCCTCGCCGAGGACGGGCGCAGCTTGACCCTCCGACGGCGGGCTGGCCGATGGTGTGGACGACAACGCATCCAGGGGCGACCTCGGGGAGAGCGAGCCGTGGGTCGTCGGATCCGGCTTCGGAACCGTCACCGACATCCAACAGGCGCCGGACGGCGACCTGTACGTGCTCTCCATCGTCAACGGGTCGCTCTACCGGATCTTCGAGGCGGAACCGTCACCGCCGCACACATCCATGGAGGACATCCACAATGGCTAGCTACTCACGCACCGTCCGACTTCGGACCTCGGCCGGGCTCATCGCCGCCGTGGTCCTCGTCCTCGGCGCAGCAGGCTGCGGGGGCGACAGCGATGACGGCGCCGACGGCGGCAGCGACAGCGGCGGGCCCGCCGATGCGGTGACCGTCACTGTCGACGACAACTTCTTCGAACCCGAGGCCGTCGACGTCGCCACCGGCGGAACCGTCACGTGGGAGTGGGTGGGCAGCGAGACCCACAACGTGAAGCACGACGACTTCGAGAGCGAGTTCCTCACCGAGGGCACGTTCGAGCACACGTTCGACGAAGCCGGAACCTACGAGTACATGTGCACCGTCCATCCGGGCATGGAGGGCACCGTCAACGTCGAGGACTGACGCGCGCCAGGTCACGGCCCAGCGCGGGTGTTGGAAGGGACAGTTGGTTACGCCACGGCGGGGTTGGCGGGCGCGAGGCGGCCGTCGTGTAGGTGGAGGTCGCGGTGCGTTCCGGCGAGTTGGTGGGGTGCGTGGGTGATGATGACCGTGGCGGTCTGTTGATGCTCGGTGAGGTCGGCGAGGAGGGCCATGATCTCCCGGCCTCGGGGTTCGTCGAGCGCGGCGGTCGGTTCGTCGGCGAGCACGACAGCCGGGTTGGCCATGAGAGCCCGGGCTATGGCGACGCGTTGGCGTTCGCCGCCGGAGAGCTGGCCGGGTCGGTGGTGCATGCGGTCGGCGGGTCCGACGGTGTCGAGCAGGCCGCGGGCCTGTTCGCGGTCGGCGTCGGTGATCTTGCCGTCGAGGTTGCGCGCCGTCGCCGTCGGTCGACAACCCCTCGATCCCCGCGTCGTGGCCCGAGTCTTGGCCAGATCCCGACGAGATTCCGATGAGCCGTCGGCACGGGAGCTGGAAGTCCTCGTCGCTGTCGCCGAGGGCTTCGACAACGCCGCCATCGCCCGCACCCTGTACATCAGCCAAGCCACGGTGAAGTCCCACCTCACCAGCCTCTTCACCAAGCTCGGCGTCAGCTCGCGCACCGGAGCCGTCGCCGAAGCCCGCCGACGAGGACACCTTCGCTAGGACACGGGACATGAGCGGGCTCCTGGCCGAGCGGACCCTGGTGGAGCGCTCTGACGCTGAGGGATCAGGGAACCGTGAAGCTGCTGACACCGACGGTGAGGTCGCCGTCCTCAGGGTCGTCGTCGAAGACGAACGTCAGACGCATGTGCTCGTCGCCGGCGAGGAAGTCGATGGTCTGCTCGCCGCTGGAGACCTCGCCCGCGATCTCGAGCTCACCGGTGACCTGGACGTTCGCGGCGGTCTGGCCACCATCGTTGGTCACATCGACGACGACGTGGAAGCGCTCGTCGACGGAACGGATCTCCACCACGTTGGCGCTGGGTAGTGGTGGAACGTCCTGGCCCGGGAGCTGAAACGCGATCAGGCCGACCACAGCGGCAAGGACCAATGTCGAGACGCCGAGGGTGACCCGCTCCGCTGGCGTGCGGTCGTCGCTCATAGTGCCAGCCGCCCCACCGCGCCGCCGATCGCGGCCGGGAAACCGAGGACGATCGTCCGACTGAGGAGATCGGCCGGCGGGTGCACACCGCGCTGGAAGACCCACAGCAGCAGCGCTGCGATGATGAGCGCAGCCAGGTAGGTGACGACGGTCTCCGCCCCCGGACGTTGGAAGATCCCGCTCTGGGCGTGGCGGTGGTCCTGCCGCGCGAACCCGGCGACGAACACGATGGCATAGGACGTCGCGAGCGAGATCGCGACCACGACGAGCTGCCATGCCGGGCCCATCGTGCTGGCGATCATCGGCACCTCATCGGTGGGTGCGATGCTCAACCCGATGAACGTCGCGCCGAGGATCGTTGCCCCCAGGTCGGCCAGGCTGGAATCGAGCGCCTTCGTGTCGTCGACGCCACGCGGACCGTCGACATCGGCCAAGTCCCCGCCACCGGCCGAGCCACCATCGTCGTCGGTCAGGGCGGGGTTGCCGGTGAGGAGGTGTCGGGCGACGCCGACGCCCAAGCAGAACGGCACCGACTCGTAGAGGACCTTGCCGAGCGAGGAGGTCAGCGGCGTAGTGGTTCTGAGCTCCCTCAACATGACGAGCACGAAAGCCGTGACGACGATGCCGATGGCGATCGCTTCGACGGTGTCGGCGAGCGCGTCGCGAAGCCGGACATCTCGCGTGGAGCGGAACCCGGCGGTCATGTTGAGGGCAAGGAGGGGCAGCGCGAGCAGTACGAGCAACGTGAGCATCTGCGCGGGCTCTGTGTGCGTCCCGACCCACCAGACCTCCATCGTGTAGAGGAGCGGCACCCCGAACAAGAGTCCGCCGGAAGCGGCGCGGATGATCTCGACGGCTTCCGTCCTCCATGGACCCTCGTCCACCGACATAGGCGCTGTGCTCACTGATGATGTCCTCCGACCATGCAGAAACACTCGTACGAAGACGGACTCCGGCGAAGGGCTTGCCGCTACCCGCGCTCCTGGGAGGTGAATCGGAAGTGCACGTCGCGTAGTGTGATGCCGCTCAGGTAGCGGGGCTGGAACCGCGTGGGTCCGTGGAGACACGGGGGAGATGAGCTCGGCGATGTGCTGAGCTCCCCGGAAGCAGGAGGACAAGTGTTCGTGGGTCTACCCATCGTCGATGTCGCGCCCCTGGTGCTGGCCGCTGAAGGCGGCTACCAGGACTTCGTAGTGGAGCGGGGTGAGCTCCTGGTCCTCGCGCTGTCAGGCGCATCCGCCGTGCTGGCCCTTGTGGTCGGCCTGGTGCTGGTGCGAGGAGCCGGTGTCGCGATCGTGGTCCTCGTCGTGGCCGTCGCCTACTCGAAGCGCAGCACGTTGGCGATCGGCGACGACGTTCCCGCGACAGCGGCTGTCTGAGGTCGGGTGCCGGACGATCGCTCTGCAACAGTTGGTCGGTCGGGAGCCGGCCGCGAACCTCGTCACGCGCCAGGGGGACTCGTCCCCCTGGCGTTCGGGGCGCTCGGCATCGTCTACGGCGACATCGGGACCAGCCCGCTCTACGCCATGCGCGAGGCTTTCCACGGCCATGGGCACGAGATGGCGGTCAGCTCCACGAACGTGCTTGGGCTGCTGTCGTTGATCTTCTGGTCGCTCATCCTCATCATCGGGGTGAAGTACATCACCTTCGTGATGCGGGCCGACAACGATGGCGAGGGCGGCATCCTCGCCCTCACGGCGCTGTTGCCGCGGGATGGCCAGCGCGGTCACCGTCGCCTTCTGGTCCTGCTTGGCATCTTCGGGACCGCTCTGCTCTATGGCGACGGCATGATCACGCCGGCCATCTCCGTGCTGTCGGCGGTCGAGGGGACGAGGGAGGTCACCGACCGGCTCGACGGATTGGTCGTGCCGATCTCGGTGGGCATCATCATCGGTCTGTTCTCGATCCAGCGTCACGGCACCGCGGCTGTCGCCCGGTTGTTCGGGCCGGTGATGGTGGTGTGGTTCGGTGTGCTCGGCGCCCTCGGTGTCGTGCACATCCTCGGCGAGCCATCGGTGCTGGCGGCGATCAACCCGTTGCACGCGGTCGACTTCTTCCTCGCCAACGGGATGACCGGCTTCCTGTCGCTCGGGTCGGTCTTCCTCGTCGTGACCGGTGGTGAGGCCCTCTACGCCGACATGGGCCACTTCGGGCGGCGGCCGATCCAGTTCAGCTGGTTCGCCCTGGTCCTACCGGCGCTTGTCCTCAACTACTTCGGCCAGGGCGCGCTGCTGATCAGCGACCCGGACGCCATCGTCTCGCCGTTCTTCCGGATGGCACCGTCGTGGGGCACGCTCCCGCTCGTGGTGCTGGCGACGATGGCCACGGTGATCGCGTCGCAGGCTCTCATCTCGGGTATCTTCTCGCTGACCATGCAGGGGGCCCAGCTCGGCTATGTGCCGCGCGTCAACGTCCGGCACACCTCGTCGGAGTCGTTCGGGCAGATCTACATCCCCGGAATCAACTGGGCGTTGATGGTGGCGTGCGTGGCGTTGGTCATCGGGTTCGGCTCGTCGGGTGCGCTCGCCGCTGCGTATGGGGTGGCGGTCACCTCGACCATGGTCATCACGACCTTGATCTTCTACGTCGTGCTCCGCCAGCGGTGGGGTTGGACCCTGGCCCGGGCCGCGGCGCTCTGCGGGATGTTCCTCGTGGTCGAGTCGGCCTACTTCGCGGCCAACCTGTTCAAGATCCCGGCCGGGGGGTGGTTTCCCCTCGTCGTCGCCGCGGTCGTGTTCACGTTGATGACGACGTGGAGCACGGGTCGGCGCCTGGTGGGGGAGAGGATCCAGCGGGCGAAGGTCCCGCTCGAGGTGTTCTTCGAGAGCATGCTCCGCAGCACCCGCCGCCCCCATCGAACCGCCGGGACCGGGATCTACCTGTTCTCGACGCCGGGGATGACGCCGCCGGCCCTGATGGCCAACGTGCGCCACAACGACGTGATCCACGAGCAGCTCATCGTCCTGGCGATCGTCACCGATGTCGTCCCGCGGGTGCTGCCGGCGCGCCGGTCGGAGGTCACCCCGGTGGTCGACGGCGTGTGGAACGTGGTGCTGCACTACGGCTTCATGGAAGATCCCGACATCCGCGTTGGCCTGGGGCAGGGTCCGGCGAGCCGCCTCGCGATCGACACCGCGACCGCGTCCTACTTCCTTGGTGCAGAATCGCTCGTGGTCACGAAGCGGCCGGGGATGATGATGTGGAGGGACCGCCTGTTCACGCTGCTCAGTCGGAACGCGACCTCGGCCGCGACGTACTTCGGGTTGCCGCCCGACCGGACCGTCACCCTCGGCCAGAGCGTCGAGCTCTGAGCCGACGGATCGGCTGCCGCTACGCCTCACCCCAGGCCATGCGGCCGACCCGAGCGCTTCGCCACGTCGAGAGCGCGGTCGGCCGCCTTGCTGAGCCGATCGTCGGCCCCCTCGGCGTCGAGGGCCGAAACGTCGCCCACCGCGATGCCCAGGCTCGCATGAGTGCCATACCGCCCCCCCGGTGGTCCGGATGGCGGCATCGCCCACGGCGTGTCCGTAGGTGTCGTTGATGTCATTGAGGCCGTCGAGGTCGAGGTAGAGCGCCATGACCGCGCCGCCCTGCCGCCGAGCTCGCCCATCTCACGCCCGAGCTCGTCGAGCACCGCCCGACGCCGATCACGACGGCAGCGGAGCCGACCAGGACGAGCACCCCGGCCGCGAGGTAGATCGTGACGGCGTGCGTGGCGTCGTCGAACATGTCGGCGGCCGGAACCAGTCCGCGGCGGACGAGGTCGTCGAAGAGGTGATTGGACTCCTGGCGGGCGGCGGCGAGGCGGGTCGGCTAGTTCTAGACATCTCGCAGCCGCTCGTCAGCGGCGGGGTCCACACCTACCGACTGGATGACCGCCGACACGTAGGAGAGGGCCAGCTCCCGTCCGAGCGCCGATTCCGTCTCGACCAGCGTGCCGACCTCCACCGTGAGGACCTGCACCTGCTGGGCCACATCGCGGCTGTGCCACGCCTCGTCGACCGCCCTGCCCGCCAGCGACCAGCAACGCGAGCAACGGCAGTGCGGTCGCGATGGCGAGGTACGTGCGCAATGAGATGCTGCCGGCGTGGCGCTGACGGCGACCGGGCGCCTGTGGGGAGAGGGTCACGCGCCGATCCAAGGCTCCCATGGCGGGGCCGAACCCACGGCCGTGCCGCTTCCAGCACATTCATGCTTCGAGCACGGCGATCCTGGCGTGCCACGGACCTGGACGTCTTGGTAGATCGCGGTGTTGACCTTCTTGTTCTTGTTCTTGTTCTTGTGCATGCCGAGCATGAACGTCAGCATCACTACGGCCATCGCTGCGCCCATCGTTCAGCTCCCGTCGATCGGGTACCCGTCTTCCCTACCCGAACTTGGCAGTTGAACTGCCTCCGGCGGGAGCGATGCGGGCGATGCGGCCGCGCCCTGGCTCCAAGCGACCGGAAGGTGTCACTGGTGGCGATGGTGGTGATGGAGGTCCGGGACGTGCGGATGGTCGTGCACCAGAACCTCGTCGTGCGCGTGGCGGTGGGAGTGGCGCCCGATGAACGCCCCGCCGTGATCGAGGTGAGGGTGGTCGTGATGCTCGTCGGAATGGGTGTGCTCGTGGTCGTGGACGGTTGGGTCGTGACGGTGCTCGTGACCGTGCGCGGAGTCGAGCGACAACCAGACGCCCACCGCCGCTAGGACGATCGCGGCGACCTGCGCGGTGGCCACCGCGTCGCCCAGCACCACCCAGGCGCCGACCGCCCCGAGGAAGGGGGCGGTGGCGAAGATGACCTGCGCCCGGGCTGCTCCCAGATCGCGCGCCCCCTTCACCCACCACGTGATCGACAATCCGTATCCCAGCGCCCCGATGACCAGGGCTCCGAGCAGGTGCCCGGCCGTGAACGAGGCGCCGGCGTCGGACGCGATAGTCGCGCCGAGGACCGTGTTGACTGAACCGGCGACCGCTCCCTTGGCCAAGACGACCGACTCCGGTGAGAGGTGTTCGATGCGAGCCGTGACGCAGTTGTCCAGGCCCCAGCAGGTACACGCGGCCGCGACGAACAGTGCACCGCCGCTGACGGTCCCGCCGGGTGTCCACACGAGCACCACGCCGCCGACGGAGATGAGCCCGCTGGCCAGGACCAAACGTCGGCCGAGGTGCTCCCCGAACAAGAGCCCGGCGAGCACCACCGTCGCGACTAGCTCGAGGTTCAAAAGGATCGATGCCGTGGAGGCCTCCACCCGAGCGAGACCGAGCACCAGTAGCCCCGGTCCGACCGCGCCTCCGACGATCACCGCGACCGCGAGGGGCGCCCACTCGTCACGTAGTGCGGTCCGGTTCGGAGGCCGCCGCACAACTGCAGGAAGCACCGCCATCGCCGCGCCGAGGTAGAGCAGACCGGCGAGTAGGAGCGCCGACATGTCCGACGCGAGGACAGACGCCGCTGGTGCCGACGCACCGAACAACGCCGCCGCCCCAAGACATCGAAGGACGCCGTTGCTCCTCATAGCGCGAGTCTCGCACCCAGCATCGCGCTGATGTCCAGCGCGACTTCAAATCTCGACCCTCACCGTCAAGGTGGGGACGGGGCTCGAGCGCACCGAGGTGGAGGTTCCGCCTTCACCGACGACCGTGTGCACTCCAGGTACGACCCCGACGCCGTTCACCGGTTCTGGCTGGCGCTCGTCGACATCACCCGCGTGTTCAAGGAGTTCGGCACGTCGTTCGTCGGCAAGGCGAGTCCGGTGCACCTCTTCTGGGGTGCGATCGACCTCGCCTACACCCGGTTCTCGGGGCGAACCGCGCCGCCTCACCCCGGGGGCGCCCCGAACTGCGGACCGCACGTCATGTGGGAGGCGTACTCCCACGAGGTGAGCAGCTGCGGCTACTGGCCCGGTCGTCCGGGCGAGGAAGGCGTGTTCTACGCCTACGCCTACCCGGAGCCGCCGGGGTACCGCGATACCCACGTGGTCCCCGATGGCGCTCGATGGGGCGACGAGCTAGGCGAGTTCATCCTGCCCTACGAGATCGTCCGCAGGTCCGCCGATCCTGACGGGCTGCTGCTCGCCTTCCTGCAATCGACCTACGAGGCGACAGCGACCACCGCCGGTTGGGATCGTGACGCACTCGAACGACCGGATGGAGGACACGTCCATGGCTGAGACCTGCTCCCACCTCGACACCGTCGCCGAGGTCAGCCCATCGAGCGACGGCTGTGAGGACTGCCTGCGCATCGGCGCCCGGTGGGTCCACCTGCGGCTGTGCATGCGGTGCGGGCACGTCGGCTGCTGCGACAGCTCACCCAACCGCCATGCCACGGCGCATTGGCAGGCCCACGACGACCATCCGTTGATCCGTTCGTACGAACCCGGTGAGAACTGGTGGTGGTGCTTCCCCGAGGAGCTGTTCTTCGAGGTCGAGGGTGCACCCACGTCGCCATCACATCCCTGAGGGGGGCACGCATGACCCACAAGGAGATCCTCGACGAGCTGCGACAGCCGGTGAGGGACCTGCGAGAGCAGATCCCCGTGGTGTTCCAGGCGTTCATGGAGTTCGAGACGAAGTGAGCAGCACCGCGAGTGACGGAGGAGGGCGCCCTGTCCGGTTCGGGTACTTCCTCGTGCCGAACCACGCAGATCCGCTGATCGAGACGGCCCGACGAGCCGAGCAGCTGGGTCTCGACTACATCGGTGTGCAGGACCACCCCTACCAGCGCAACTACGTGGAGACCTGGTCGCTGTTGGCGATGATCGCCGCATCGACCGAGACGATCGGCCTCCTCCCCGACGTGGCGAACCTTCCACTCCGACAACCCGCGGTGATGGCGAAGCACTCCGGGTGAGTCGCTCGAAGCGCTCGAAGAGGCGATCACCGTCATCCGCAAGGTGTGGAGCGGCGAGCGCAACCTCCGCTTCGAGGGCACGCACCACCGGCTCGCCGGCGCGAGGAGCGGCCCCGTGCCCGCCCATCCCATCGGGATCTGGCTGGGCGCCTACGCCTCAACGTGAACGGCAACATCACCGACGGCGCCAGCAGTGGCGCCTTCGACGGACCACCGGCCCAGTGGGTCTCCGAGATCATCGAGCTCGCCGAGTCGCAGAGGTTCGACACGTTCATCTTCTGGGGCGAGGGCGACGGCCAGCTCGACCGGTTCGCCCAGGAGGTGGTGCCCGCCGTCCGGGAGCGCCTCAGTTCTGCCGGGTGAGCGTCGCGTCCCGTCACGACGGTCCAGGCTGACGTCGACGGGATCGTCTCAGCGCAGCTGCACCCGCCGCAGCAGCTGGGCGTTCAACGCCACGATGATGGTGGAGGCGCTCATGAGGATGGCGGCGATCGCCGGGGGCATGGTGATGCCGGCCCAGGCGAAGGCACCGGCGGCGACGGGGATGGCGATGACGTTGTAGCCGGCCGCCCACACGAGGTTCTGGACCGACTTGCGGTGGGTGGCATCGGACAGCCGGATGGACGCGGCGACGCCACGGGGGTCGGAACCGGCCAGGATGAGCCCGGCGGACTCGATGGCGACGTCGGTGCCCGCTCCGATGGCGATGCCCACGTCGGCGCGGGCCAGCGCGGGCGCATCGTTGACGCCGTCGCCCACCATCGCCACCTTCAGCCCGCGGGCCTGGAGCTCGGCGACCTTGGCGGCCTTGTGCTCGGGGAGGACCTCGGCGAAGACCTCGTCGAGCCCCAGGTCGGTGGCGACGGCGTGGGCCACCTGGCGGGCATCGCCGGTGATCATCACCACGCGGAGGCCCCTCTCTCGGAGCTCGTCGACGGCCTGACGCGCCTCGGGGCGGATCTCGTCCTCGACGGCGATGGCCCCGATGACGGTGTCGCGAGCGATGAGGTAGAGCACCGACGAACCTCGCGACACCCATCCGTCGATGTCGCCGCGCAGTGCGTCCGGAACGTCGAGGTGGCGTTCGGCGAGCAGTGCCGGTCCGCCGACGGCGTGATCGACGCCGTCGACGGTGGCCTCGACCCCACGCCCCGTGTGCGACTGGAAACCGGTGGCCACTGCGATGTCGCCGTGCTCTCGGGCGGCACGGACGATCGCCATGGCGAGGGGGTGCTCGCTGTCGGACTCAACGGCGGCGGCGAGGCGCAGGACGTCGGCCTCGGGTCGACCGTCGCCGACGACACCCGTGACCACGTGCTCGCCCTTGGTGAGCGTGCCGGTCTTGTCGAACAGCACGGCGTCGACGGTGCGACTCGCCTCGAGTGCCAACCGGTTCTTGATGAGGATGCCGCTGCGGGCGCCGATGGCGCTCGACAGCGACGTGGTGAGCGGGATGGCGAGCCCCAGCGCGTGCGGACATGAGATCACCAGGACGGTGACGACCCGCACCACTGCTTCGTCGGCACCGTCGATCAGCGTCCACACGATCGCCGTGATGACCGCCGCGCCCATGGCCACGTAGAAGAGGAGGGCTGCGGCCCGGTCGGCCAAGGCCTGCGAGCGCGAGCGCGACTCCTGCGCCTCAGCGACGAGCCGGCCGATGCCGGCGAGAGCGGTGTCGTCACCCACGGCGGTGATCTCGACTCGGATGGCCGAGTCGGTCGACACGGTGCCGGCGACGACGTCGTCGCCAGGCTGTCGGGCGACCGGTCGTGACTCCCCGGTGATCATCGACTCGTCGAGCTCGGCGCTGCCGTCGACGATGGTTCCGTCGGCAGGCACCCGCGCGCCCGAACGGACCAGCACCGTGTCGCCGAGGGCGAGGTCGCCCGCCGGGATCGTCTCGACCGACCCGTCGTCTCGCACCTTCTCCGCCTCGTCGGGCAGGAGAGCCGCCAGCGCCGAGAGGGCGTCCTGGGCCTGGCCGAGCGCCTTCATCTCCTGCCAGTGGCCGAGGAGCATGATCGTGATGAGCGCGGCGAGCTCCCACCAGAAGTCGAGTTCGAACCAGTCGAGCGAGGTCGCCATCGACGCCACGAACGCCACGGTGACGGCGGTCGCGATGAGGAGCATCATCCCCGGTCGTCGATCTTTCGCCTCCTGCACGCCACCTTCGAGGAACGGCCAGCCTCCCCAGAGGAACAGGAACGTGCCGAGCACCGGCCCGACCCATTCGATGCCGTAGAGGTCGAGGTCGTAGCCGAACCAGTCCATGACCATCGGGCTGGTGACCACGATCGGGAGGGTCAGTGCCAGGCTCCACCAGAACCGGAGCCGGAACATCTCGGCATGGTCGCCGTGGCCCCCGTGGCCCCCGTGGTCGCCGTGGCCGGTGTGCTGGTCGTGGTGCCCGTCGTGATCGTGGTCGGCCATGGGTGACATCCTCGCTCGAACGGCGCGACGAGCGCTCGGGGTGATGGCCGGGGGTGACGTCCTCAGTTGGCCGGTGTCTGGCCCTTCAGCTGCCGGGACGGCCCGGTCGAGCCCAGCGGGGTAGTCCTGGAGCTCGTCCGTGGGCATGTCGGCGGAGCTCGAAGGTCTCGGTGCCGCACCCGCATCGTCGTAGTACCCGGCGCGGCCCTCGAGGGCCAGCGTCTCGTCCCAGATGACATCGACCTGTTCGATGTGGGTGCTGTTCCACAGGGGTTCGAGGACGCGGTTGGCGAGGCGGGCCCCGAGCAGGTTGTGGACGGTGGCCATGCCCGGTCGCCGTTCATCCGGCGTACTCCCGCACCGGCTGACCCGCGACGCCGACCATCGCGCGGAAGAGCGAGCCGGCGGCGGGCTCGTCCTCGGGTTCGAGGTCCTCCCGCGAGGTGGTGATGAAGAGCTCGTCGAGGCGCTCTCCGCCGAAGGTGCAGGCGGTGACCTTGCGCACCGGCACCTCGACGACCGCGTCGAGCGTGCCGGTGGGCCCGTAGCGATGGACCGCCCCGCCGGTGTTGAGCGCCACCCACACCCCACCGTCGGTGTCGACGGTGAGCCCGTCGGCCCGGCCGTCGCCGGGGTCGATCACCGCGAACGGGCGCCGGCCCGTGAGCCCGGCATCGGTGTCGTAGTCGAAGGCGTCGACCCGGTAGGACTCGGTGTCGTTGAAGTAGGCCAGCGAACCGTCGGGACACCAGTCGAGTCCGTTGGAGATCGTGGTGCCCTCGACGGCGACATGGACCGAGCCATCGGGGTCGAGGCGGTGCACGCTGCCGGCACCGGGTTTCCGGTCGTAGGCCATCGATCCGCAGTAGAAGCGACCATCGGGATCGCATGCGCCCTCGTTCATGCGGACCCGGTGGTGGGTCCACAGCGGTTCGAGGGTGGTGATCGCCCCCGAGGGGTCCTCGAGGGCGAAGCCGCGCTCGACGCCGATGACCGCGCCGCCACCGCGGCGCGGGCGCAGCGCGGCCGCTATGGAGCCGACGTTGCGTCGGCCGATCGAACCGTCGGGTGCCAGGCTCAACACGTCGCCAGCGAGCATGTCGACCCAACGCAGACCACCCCAGCGGGGCGACCACACCGGACCTTCACCGTGGTAGGCGACAGCGTCGGTGATGCGTTCAGCCAGCATGTAGGTCCTCCGAAACGCAGGGGAGCAGTTGGGTCGTGCGCAATAGGGGTACCCCGACTGACGACCTCCGACGTCTGCCTCACGGCGACCAAACGTCGACGGCGATGAGGTCGACGTCCGCGGTCCCTGCGTCCGAACCCAGCGGCCCTAGCTCTTCGGCACGACCAGCTGTACCGTCGGTCCCAGCTGTTCCGGGTGGGCGCGTCGGGCCTTGCCGATCCAGGAGGCACGGATGAAGGTGCGAGCGTTGTTGGTGTCCGAGAAGGACGCTCCGTTCGAGGTGCACGACATCGACCTCGCCGAACCGGGCCGCGACGAGGTGCTGGTTCGGCGTGAGGTCGGGTCACGTTGACCGACCCCGGGGCCGTGGAGGTCGACCTGCTCGTCGTCGGCGGCGGGAAGGCGGGCAAGTCGCTGGCGATGGATCGGGCGACAGCGGGCTGGAGCGTCGTGATGGTGGAGCGCGACAAGATCGGGGGCACCTGCATCAACGTCGCCTGCATCCCCACCAAGGCGCTCGTCGGCTCGGCCCGCACTCTGCTGTCGGCTCGGCATGCCGCCCAGATGGGCATCGTGGTCAGCGAGCCCACCGTGAACCTCGACCTGCTGCGCCATCACAAGGCCTCGGTCGTCGACGGCATGGTGACGGCGCACGAGGAGATGTTCACCCGGTCGGGCATGGACTTCGTCCTGGGGACCGCCCGCTTCGTGAGCCCACGAACGGTCGACATCACCGCCGCGGACGGGCGATCTCGCCGTGTTCGTGGGCGGGATGTGGTCATCAACACCGGTACCACCCCGGCGGTGCCGGACCTTCCCGGGATCGCCGATGCACGTGTCTGGACCTCCGAGAGCATCCTCCGACTCGAACGGATCCCGACGACGCTCGCCATCGTCGGCGGTGGCTACATCGGCTGCGAGTTCGCGTCGATGTTCGCGACGTTCGGGAGTCGGGTGACATTGCTGCACTCCGGCAGCCGGCTCCTCACTCGCGAGGACCCCGAGGTGGCTGCGGCGATGGCCGAGCTCCTTGCTGAACAGGGCGTGGACGTGCGCTTGGGCGCGCGTGCCGCGGGGGTGCACCGCTCGGAAGGGAAGGGGGATGTCGTGGTCGCGGTCGAGGGCGGTTCGGACCTGAACGTCCAGGAGGTGCGGGTGGCGACGGGGCGCGCTCCGGTCACGCACGCATCGTGGAGCGACTTTCGAGTCCTGCGTGAGAACCTCACGGGAGGCGACGCCGTCACCACCGGGCGCTTGGTGCCGTACACCGTGTTCACGACCCCGGAGCTCGCCCGCATCGACATGACCGAGACAGAGGCGCGGGCCCGGGGTCACCAGGTGAAGATGGCCAGGCTGGCGGCCGGCGCCATCCCGCGGTCCACGACCCTGCACGACGACATCGGCCGTTGGATGGCGGTGGTCGATGCTGACACCGACCTCATCCTCGGAGCAGCGCTCTTCGGCCACGATGCGGGCGAGGTGATCTCCGCCGTGCAGATGGCGATGCTCGGAGGTGTGCGCTACCAGCAGGTGCGCGATGCCGTGATCACCCACCCGACGATGGGTGAGGGCCTCAACCTGCTCTTCGACACTCTGGATCACCGCTGACGTCGAGCCCCGGGAGGTCTTGCGCGGCGGGCAGTTCCGGGGGAGGGTGAGGTGAACGACCAGGTGACCTTGGAGGACCGATGGACGAGCCCACACCAAGTGCTGATGCAGGTGCGACGACAGGTTCGGGGGCGCCGGCGCCAAGCGACCGCAACTCGCTCTCGGTCGGAGCGAACGGCCCGCTGCTCCTCCACGACGTCCACTTCCTGGAGCAGATGGCGCACTTCAACCGGGAGAAGGTGCCCGAGCGCCAACCCCATGCCAAGGGCTCCGGGGCGTTCGGTGTGTTCGAGCCGACCGAGGACGTCTCCGGCTACACGAAGGCCGCTCTCTTCCAGCCCGGCGCGACGACGGACATGCTGATCCGGTTCTCGACGGTGGCCGGGGAGGCGGGCAGCCCCGACACCTGGCGCGACGTCCGTGGCTTCTCGATGAAGTTCTACACATCCGAGGGCAACTACGACCTCGTCGGCAACAACACCCCCGGTGTTCTTCGTCCGAGACCCCATCAAGTTCCCGCACTTCATCCGCTCCCAGAAGCGCCTGCCCGACTCGGGTCTGCGCGACAACCACATGCAATGGGACTTCTGGACGCTCAACCCGGAGTCGGCCCACCAGGTCACCTACGTCATGGGCGATCGTGGCCTGCCCCGCACGTGGCGGCACATGAACGGCTACGGCTCGCACACCTACCTGTGGGTCAACGCCGGTGGCGAACGGTTCTGGGTGAAGTACCACTTCCACTCCACCCTCGGATGGGAGAGCATCACCAACGACGAGGCCGCCGCCATGGCGGGGGTCGACGCCGACTTCCACCGCCGCGACCTGTTCGAGACGATCGCCCGCGGTGAGCGGCCGGCGTGGACGCTCAAGGTCCAGGTCATGCCATATGACGACGCCGCCACGTACCGGTTCAACCCGTTCGACCTGACCAAGGTCTGGCCACATGAGGACTACCCACTGATCCCGGTCGGCAAGATGACGCTGAACCGCAACCCCGAGAACTTCTTCGCGGAGATCGAGCAGGCGGCGTTCTCACCGGGCAACACGGTGCCGGGCATCGGGTTGTCGCCCGACAAGATGCTGCTCGGGCGGTCGTTCGCATACAACGACGCCCAACGCAACCGGATCGGCACCAACTTCCACCAGCTCCCGGTCAACCGCCCGCGCGTGCCGGTCGACACGTACATGTTCGACGGGCAGATGAACTTCGAGCACTCGGGAAGCCAGCCGGTCTACGCCCCCAACTCCGAAGGTCGGACGTGGGCCGACGGCGAGGCGACACCCGAGGAGTCGTGGGCGGCCGACGGCGACATGGTGCGCAGCGCGTACGAGCTACACGCCGAGGACGACGACTTCGGCCAGCCGGGCACCCTCGTGCGCGATGTGATGGACGACGCTCAGCGCGAGCGGCTCATCGAGCAGGTCAGCGGCAGCCTCCTCGGCGGAGTGCGCGGCGAGGTGCTCGACCGGGCGTTCTGGTACTGGACCAGCATCGACCCCGACGTCGGCAAGCGCATCGAGGAGAAGGTGCGGACCGGCTCGGCCCCCGAGCCGGTGCCCGGGATGGGAGAGAGCTGACGACCGAGGTCGCCTCCGCCGACGAGCTCACCCGGTGCCCTCGAGTCGGGTGGCGGCTGTGGTTCACTCGCGTGATCGGCCTTCCCACACCTCGGGGGCCGCTCGACCGCCCGATCGACAGGGGGACGACGTGAAGCTGTGCACCATCCGGCTCGATCGCTCGACGACCGCCGCTGTTCTTCGGGGGGAGGAGCTGGTCGAGATCGAGGCACGCGACGTCGGCGAACTGCTGGCTGACGCTGGCTGGCGGCAGCGGGCCGAATCGGCGGACGGCGCCCGACACCGGCTCGACGAAGCCTCGTACGCCCCGCTGATCCCGAGGCCACCGAAGATCATCTGCGTCGGCCTCAACTACGCCACCCACATCGCCGAGATGGGGCGCGAAGTACCGGCGCATCCTACGTTCTTCGCGAAGTTCCCGAACTCGCTCATCGGCGCGCACGACCCGATCCAGCTGCCACGGGTGTCGACCTCGGTCGACTGGGAGGTCGAGCTCGGGGTGGTCATCGGGAGCCCGGCGCGCCACGTGTCGCGCGACGACGCGCTCGATCACGTGGCCGGCTACACGGTGGTGAACGACATCTCGGTGCGCGACTACCAACGGCGCACCTTGCAGTTCCTCCAAGGCAAGACCTTCGAGGCCACCACTCCGGTCGGCCCGTGGCTCGTGACGTCAGACGAGCTCCCGGCCGGCGGTGCCGGACTTCCGGTCCAATGCGAGGTCGACGGCGAGGTCATGCAGGCATCGACGACGAGCGACCTGTTGTTCGACGTCGCCACCCTCGTGAGCTACTTCAGCGAGATCGCCACGCTCGAGCCGGGGGACCTCATCGCCACCGGCACCCCGGACGGCGTCGGCGCCGGCCGGACACCGCCGGTGTTCCTCCGGGACGGACAGGTCGTGCGCACCACCATCGAGGGCGTCGGCGAGCTGGTCAACCGGTGCGAAGGCCCACCTCCCGCAGGCTGACGGCATCACCGGCGCAGCGGCGGCCGTGGGCTCGGGAACGACGTTGTCCCCTCCCGGGGACCAGATCGCGCCCATGCGAACATCGAGACGGGCTGCTGGCGGCGTGCCCGGCCTGCGTCAGACGATGTGGCCGCTCGTGAGGGCGGAAGACGGCTCTGACGTGTCGGTCGTCGTCGCATCCTGTTGGCTGCGTTTCACCTCGAACATCGCGTGATCGGCATCGCGCAGCACCGCGGCGACGTCGGCGCCGCCGTCGGGGCGGGCGTGCCCGATGCTGGCGCGAGGGAGCCAGGTGCCCCCGTCGAAGGAGATCGACTGAGCGAAGGTCGAGCTGCGCAGCCGCTCGACGAGGACGTCCGCACCATGGTCATCGATCCCGCGGCACACGACGACGAACTCGTCGCCGCCGTAGCGCCCGACGTGGTCGCCAGGTCGGAGGGCCGAGGTGAGCCGCTTGGCGATCTCGACGAGGACGGCATCGCCCGCGTCGTGACCATAGGTGTCGTTGACCGCCTTGAACCCGTCGAGGTCGATGAAGAGGGCGAGCGCACCCTGAGGGTCGAGCGCCATCGCCTGCTCGAGCTGGGCCGTGATCATCGAGCGGTTCGAGAGGCCGGTGAGCTCGTCGTGGGTGGCCTGGTGGCGCAGCTGCTCGGTCGCGGTGATGTCGCTGATCGATCCCAGGACCCGTCGCTGCGAGCCGTCGCGTCCCACGGTGCGGACTCGGATGCTCAGCATCCGCAGGCCGTCGGCAGCGCGAGCCTCCAGCACGTGTGCCTGGAAGTGGTCGACGGTGGCCGAGACGCTGTTCGAGTCGACGTCGACGGTCTGGGGCCCGTCAACGGGCACCCACAGCCCGTACTGCTCGTCGTAGGTGTAGATCTCCAGGGTCGACGGGTCGCTGCCGTTCAGGAGGTCCGGGCGGTAGGGAAGTGTGAGGATGGCCGACTCGAAGCCGTTGGAGCCGTCAGCGAGGAGAAACTCGTACACTGGCGAGGCGACGCTGTCGGCGACCGTCGGGCCGGTGAGCGAGATGTCGTAGGCCACCGTGACCTGCCCGGCTTCGCCTCTGATGGTGTCCTTGCCATTACCGCCGTTGACCGAGTCGGCCCCAGCGCCCGCACAGATCAGGTCGTTTCCATTGCCGCCGTGGATGTCGTCATCGCCCCCAAGCGCCACGATGACATCCCGCTTGCTCGTCCCCAGGAGCGTGTCGTCGCCGTCAGTACCGACGATCGTTGCTTCCTCGCCTGTACAGGTGACCGGCTCGGTCGCCGGTTGGGCGACCGACGGAGTCACCGTCGTGAGCGATGCCGCGAGCATCGAGAAGACAAGGACCAGGACTCTCGCGGTCGATCGCATCGGCCGCCTCTCGTTATGACCCGTCTGCCGCTACCGCTCGGTGCGTCGGATCGCCGAACGTGACACGAATGGAGAATGCAAGGTCGGGGTGTGCGCTCAGGTCCTGGATAGTCTCCGATGATGCACGCGGTCGACCGGTACAACATCCGCCAGTCGGGCCCGTAGTCGGCGCAGCCGATGTTGTTCGCCCACGGGTTCGGCTGCGACCAGAACATGTGGCGCCACGTCGTGCCCCACTTCGACGACCGCTTCCGCGTCGTCCGGTTCGACCACATCGGCTCGGGTGGCTCCGTTCAGTCGGAGGTCGTCGTCTTCCAGTCGGGTTCACCCGCGACGACGTTGCCATCGTGACGATGCGGGTGCCGGAGGCGTAGCCGCGACCTCAGGTGCCGGTTCGCCGCCTGGGTCATCGGCTAGAACGTTTCGATGAGCGAGGGCCTCCAGGGGGCACGGTCCGACAGGATCCGACGCGGTCGGCGCCACGCTCGTGTTCGTGCGACGGTTCCGCCCATGAGCTGTGCGGAACCGGCCGACGCATGAACGAGCTCGTCGAGCTCCTCGAGGGCGCACAGGTCGTCGCGTTCGGGGTGGTCGCCATGCTCGTCCTCCGGCGGTGGATCAGCCACCGCGCCCCCACCGCCATGTGGGCTGCTGTCGCGTTCGCGGTCCTCGGCGGGGTCGTCGTCTTCGGTCGGTTCGTGCCCGACGACGGGAGCACCTGGGGGAGCTGGGCACAGAAGGGTGTCGTGGCAGCCCTCGCACTGTTCCCGTACAGCCTGCACCGGTTCGCTGCCACCTTCCGTCCGCCACGACGGATCGTCGAGATCGCTGCTCGGATGCTCACCGCTGCCGCGGGGTTGGGGATCTTCCTGATCGGCGACCTCCCCGAAGAGGGTGAGTCCGGCTCCACCGCCGTCGTGGTGTACAGCATCGTGGTGCTCGCCCAGTGGGCGCTGGTCTCGACGATGGTCGCCGGTGGCCTCTGGCGAGCCGGTAGTGACCGCTCGACGGTGGTTCGACACCGGATGCGCACGCTCAGTGCTGGTACGGTCGCCCTCCTCGTCGCCCTCCTGCTCGCTGTCGCGGCCCAGGGCGCTGATGGCAGCGGCGCAGGCATCGCCGATGTCCTCGTCGCCCTGCTCGCACTGGTGTCGGGGCCGCTGTTCCTGGTGGGCTTCGCTCCGCCGTCGTTCGTCCTCGCCATCTGGCGGTCCGAGGAGGAGGCGGCGATGTACGAGGCGGAGTCCGCTCTCGTCGCCGCCACCGATACGGCAGAGATCGCTCGGGGCCTGTTGCCCCACGTGGTGGCGATCACCGGCGCCTCCCGCGCCGTGCTGCTGGCCCCCGAGGGCGCAGAGATCGCCCAGTACAGCGAACGTCCCCATGCGATCTCCAGCGACGACACCGCGGTGATGCAGGCACCCATGCGGTTCGGCAGCCTGGCGATCGAGAGCGACATGTACACGCCCTTCTTCGGCCGCGACGTCGCGACGCTGCTCCACCGCCTCGCCGCGCTCACCGACGTGGCGTTGCAACGGGCCGACCTCGCCGAGCGCGATCGGGCGCTGACCGCCGAGCTCGCGGCCTCGAACCGCGCCATCCGCGAGTTCGTCGGCGTGGCCTCTCACGACCTTCGCACCCCCATCGCTGTGCTGAAGGGCTACGCGGCGCTGCTCGTCAGCGGCGGTGACTCGATCTCCGATGAGGAGAGGGTCCATCACCTCGCGGTGATGGTGCGCCAGGCCGACCACCTCTCGAACATCGTCAACGACCTCCTGATGGTGTCGCGCCTCGACGGTGGCGTCGTCGACCCGGAGCCCGAGCCCGCCCGGCTCGCGGACACCGTCGAGCACATCGCCACCGACCTGCGCCTGCAGGATCAGATGTCGGTCGAGGTCGACAGCTCACTCGTCGTGTTCGTCGATCCTGACCACCTCAGTCGCATGCTGCGCAACCTGATCGAGAACGCTCGGGTCCACGGTGCGCCACCGTTCGAGGTCGTCGCCACCCTCGTGAACGGCATGGCCGAGATCGTCGTCCGCGACCACGGCGAGGGTGTCGAGTCCGAGTTCGTCCCCCGTCTCTTCGAGCGCTTCACCCGCGGATCGTCGGCCCGCACGGGTGGTCGCCACGGCACCGGGCTCGGTCTCCCCATCGTCCATGGTCTGGCCCAAGCCGCCGGCGGTGACCTCCGCTACGAGGCGGCCTCACCCGGCTCGTCGTTCGTGCTCACCCTTCCTCTCACCACCCAGGAGCGCCCATGACCACGAAGGTCCTCGTCATCGTCGAAGACGAGGAAGAGATGCGGGTGCTGGTGCGCGCGCTTCTGGTGAGGGACCCACGGCTCGAGATCCTCGGCGAGGCCACCACGGCCGCCGAGGCCGTCGAGCTCGCCCGCGCCCTCGAGCCCGGGCTCATCGTGCTCGACCACCTCATCGACGGGCCGGTGATGGGGCTCGATGCCGCACCGATGCTGAGGGCGGCGGCGCCGGCCGCGAAGATCCTGCTGTTCAGTGCCTACGACCTCGCTGCGGAGGCTCGGCGTTCGCCGGCCGTCGATGCCTACCTGGCGAAAGACGTGCCCGAGCGGCTCCTGGGCTTGGCTCAGGAGCCGTTGGGACTCGGGCCGGTTGCCGCCTGATCCCTCAGGTCGCCATCTCGACCCACACCACCTTGCCCGCTGGTGTCGGGTCGATCCCCCACGCGCCGGCCAGGGCCGAGACGATCTGGAGGCCACGACCGCCGGTCTCGTGCGCCCCGGGCGATCGGGGGTTGGGGGTGCCAGCTCCGCGGTCGGTGACCTCGATGCGCAGAACACCGGGGCGAAGGTGCAGTGTGAGGTCGCTGGTGGAGCGTGCATGCACCACGGCGTTGGTGACGAGCTCGCTCACCACCAGCACCGCATCGTCGATCAGGTGATCGCACTCCCTCTGGGCCAGGAAGCCGACCACGAACCGGCGCGCGGCGATTGGGCTGCTCCTCTCGGCGGCGAGGTGGGTGGATGCGACCATCTCCGGATCGCGTGCTTGCACCGCCTCGACGACGCTCACCAACCGGCCGATCTCGTCGGACTTGGGGACCACGTCGACGGCGCCGAGCGTCTGCATCTCGTGTCGTGCGTCTTCGTCGGCGGTGAAGATCACCACGCGGATCTCGGCGTCGAGGGCCCGCAACCTCGTGAGCACGTCGCGGCCGGCGATGTCGGGGAGCCCGAGGTCGAGCACGACGATGTCAGGCCGATCGATGGCCGCTCGCTCGAGCGCCGACTCGCCGTCGTGAGCCTCGCCGACCACCTCAAGGGTGGGGGAGGCATCGAGGACGGCTCGCAGCAGGCCCCGCATGTCGGCGTCGTCGTCGACGAGGAGGACCCGCGACGACGCTCGTGAGCTCATCGCGGCACGACGGGAAGCGGGAGAGAGGACATGGGCCGGCGTATGACCTGCTGGTGGGCGCGGCTCGATACGGAGCGCGGAGGGAGCGGTTGTCGATCGTGCGGGCCTACCCGACAAGGGTGCACCGAGCGAGTATGCCAGCCGGCCGCCCCCGACCGGTGGTCATCGGGCGGAGTGGGGGCTCGGGTAGGTCCGAGGCGGCGCGGGTAGGGGGTTGCGATGCGGCCCGCCCCTTGGTGGCCACGACCGAGGAGAGCCTCCCATGGACATCGTCCGCAACGACGACGGCACGCTGGTCGTCCCTGTCGAACCGACCCGAGTTCATGATTCCGATGACGCCGCACCCAGCGATGCCGAGGCGGCGGAGCGCGAGGCCGTTCACACCACCCGCGTCCTGCATCCGGGTGAGGGTGGGTACGACGACGCGCTGTCGACGTGGGATGAGCAGCAGAACCCCGACCGCCAGCCCGTCGTCTCCACCGCCGACGGGCGAGAGTCGGCGATGGCGCTCGTGCACACCGTGGCGACATCGCCCGACGTCGACGTCGCCGACGCTGTGGCCGCCCTCGAGGATCCCAGCGGCAGTGGAGAGGCGCTTCGGCACGTGCTCGTCGGGGGCCAACCGTCGGTCGAGGCCTTCGCAGCCGAGGTCGCCGACGCCGAGGGTGGCGAGCCCCTGCCGACCCATGAGGCCACCAAGGTCATCGGTGAGGTGCTGGCCGAGCTGGATTGAGCGTCGGTCGCCGGGGCCTCTACGGCTCGATGGTGAATACGTCGGCGACGCCGCTCACCTCGAGCGTGCGCCGCACCGCGGCGCACGGCGACCGCAGAACGATGGCCTCCTTGACGCGTCCCGACGCGTGGTGCGCACGGATCAGCGTGGAGAGCCCCGTGGAGTCCATGAAGGTGGCCTCGGCCAGGTCGATGGTGAGCGGCGCACCGATGGAGAGCGCAGTGTCGACACAGGCCGCGAACTGCGGGGACGTGGCGACGTCGAGTTCGCCGCGCACCCGCACGACGGGACGCCCGCCTTCATCGTCGACCTTGACGACGAAGCTGCCGTCGGTGGGACCTGGGTGCGGCACTTCGGGCTCCAGAAGGTTCAACGGGTCGCCTGACCGTCGCGACCGATCGGGGACTGCGGGCTCAACCGCGCACATCATGCTCGGCTGCGGATCCACGCGCAAGGAAACACGCTGACACCACACCGGTCGGTGACGCGACGGTGCCCGGGGACGCACGTCCCCGGGCACCGGTGATCCGAGAGGTCGGGCTCCCGACATCTCGGATCAGGGGGTCATGGGCAGCTGGTGACCTCCGTCCACCCGCCGCTCACCTGCTGGAGCGACACGTAGTTGAAGTAGCTCACGCTGCCCAGGTTGTCCTGGGTGCCGACCGCGTAGGCGGTACCCCAGAACGATGTAGCCCGACCGTCGCTGATGTCGCTGTCCGCTGTGTGGTTCGGGCCGCAGAGGAACTGGTCGTACCGGGTGTCGTTGTCGACGAACCGCTTGAGCCACGAGATGCTGTAGCTGGCGATGGTGGTGTTCGACGAGTTGGGCGCGAAGTGGCTCGCCCCGTCGAGCTCCAGGTACGCCTTGTCGAGCGACGACGACATGCTGTTGTAGAACGGGATCGCGTGCGAGCTCACCGAGGCGACCGAGTCGTTCTCGGCGCCGACGATCAGGGTCGGGACCTCGACATCGCCCCAGTTCTTGGTGCCGTGCCATGGGGTCAGCGGGATCGATGCCTTCAGCGAGGGGCGGTCGTCGGAGGCCTCGATCGATCCGCCGCCGCCCATCGAGTGGCCCATGACCGCGAGGCGGTTCGGGTCGATGCGGTTGCGGACGCTGCTGGTGCTGTCGTCGGTGAGGTAGTCGAGGGCGGCGAGGAGCTGGTCAGCGCGGCTGCCCGGCTGATCGAAGCGGCCGTTGGTGTCGATGGTGAACACCACGAACCCCTGCGAGGCGAGGCGTGGTCCGTACCACGACATCGACGACTGCGACGCGGTGAAGCCGGGCGCCGTGGACGGTTGGGGGGAGCACCGCATCGCGTGACCGCACGTGTGGTGACGCGTGTCGTCAGGGCCACTCATGAGCGGCGTGACGACGGCGGAGCGTGTCCCTTCCCCGGTGGCTGTCAGCTGGTGGACCATCAGCCCACTTGCTGACGATCACTGTCGCACACTGGGTAGCAAGTGACAAGGGGCACTGCAAGGGAATGTTCATGTGACGGCGCTAAAGACGATCCGATTGCCGTCGGGGTCGTGGACCGCCACGCATTCAGAGCCGAGGTGGCTGGGCACATCCCGCCCCACCAGCTCGGCGCGCAGCCCGTCGAGGTCGGCCACCACGATCGTGATCTCCGAACGGCGGCGGTCGCTGATCTCGACCCGCCGCGCCAGGTGCACCTCGACGTCATCGCGAGCCACGACGCCATAGTTCACCGGCACGTCCTCGCTGGCGAGGGGTCGGTGCACGAACGTGATCTCGAAGCCGAGGCCGTCGCGCCACCACACCGCCGCGGCCTCGACGTCGTCGACGGCGAGTACAGGAGGTCGGGGGTGCTCACCGGCCACGGTCAGCGGCGTCGCGCCGCGGCGATGCGCTCCCACAGCTCGCGGGTGGGGCGCGAGGGATCGTCGACCGCCTCGCACGCGTCGCGTCCGAGGATCATCGTGCTGCGCTCGGGCACCGTGAACGGTGGCCAGTCGGCGAGCCCCGCGTGGTTGGGATCGCCCGATCGGGCGAACGCGATCCACGCCTCCGACATGGCATCGGCGAGGCGCTGACGGGGGGCCGACGCCGGGGTGCCACCGATGTCGAGGTTGTCGAGCATGAACGCGATCTCGTAGCCGTGACCGGCCCGGCCACCCATCTCGTAGGTGAAGAAGTACTGCCACACAGGCGTCGACGAACCCTTCGACTTGGCCTCGGCCAGCTGGATCGATCCGGCGCGCATGCGCTGATCGGTGAGGGCGAAGCTGAGGAGGTCGACGTCGGTGGCGTCGGGGTGCGCAGCGCGGTACGAGCCGACGACCTCCTCGATGACCTCGTCGCCATCGATCCCCGGCGTGCGGGCCAGGCGGGAGCGCAGTGCTGCGTCGTCGAGCTCGCTCGGCAGGCTCCCCGCCGCCTCGTCGCGGTTGCATCCGACGATGACCGGCACGTCGGCCGCCTCGCCTCGGGCGAGCGCGTCGCCCGGGTGCGCGGGGATGGCGCGTCCGTCGAGCACGGGGCTGAAACCCATGCGGCCGGCCGAGGTGCCGCTGGCGGCGGTGAGGATCTCCTCGGCGGACGCACTCCAGAGGCGAGAAGGATCGTCGGTGGCGCCGAGCGCCGCCGCCAGCTCGCGAGCGGCCGACGTGGCCCGCTCGGGCGAGGTGGCCCGCAGGCCGGGCCCGCTCTGGATAGCGGCTCGGTGGAAGAGTCCCCGCGCCGCCGGCATCGCCAGCAGCGTGGTCACCTTTGCGCCGCCGCCCGACTCGCCCATGATGGTGACGTTGCCGGGGTCGCCGCCGAACGCCGCAGCGTTGTCGCGCACCCATTCGAGCGTGGCCACCAGGTCGAGCATCCCGTTGTTCCCGGAGCTGGCCGCCTCGTCGTCGTCCATGTGGCCGTCGGCGAGCCCGCCGAGGTGCAGGTAGCCGAACGGTCCAAGTCGGTGGTTGACGCTGATGGACACGACGTCGCCGCGGCGCGCCAGGTTGGCGCCGTCGTAGAGCGGCCACGAGCCCGACCCGATGGCGTAGCCACCCCCGTGGATCCAGACCATCACGGGACGAGCGCCGCCGTCGGCCAGTGCCGGGGTCCACACATTGAGGTACAGGCAGTCCTCGTCGATCGAGTGCTCCTGGGGCCATCCCGGCGGACGCTCGGTCGGCTGGGGGCACGACGGCGCCAGCTCCAGAGCGTCGCGCACGCCGTCCCAGGGCTCGACGGGTTGTGGCGGTCGGAAGCGGAGTGCTCCGACCGGTGGAGCGGCATAGGGGACGCCGGTGAAGGTGAGCACCCCCCGATCGATCGACCCTCTGACGGCTCCTGCCGTCGTCGACGCGATGGCTGTGCTGTCGTGCTCGTCCACTGGTCCCCCCGGTGTCGTTCCTGCGATGCCCCGCATCATTGCACCGCGGCGCTCGCGGTGACCGATGCATCGATCAGCAGCGCTACTCTGTTGGCCTTCGCGGATGTAGCTCAATGGTAGAGCCGCAGGCTTCCATCCTGCTGACGAGGGTTCGATTCCCTTCATCCGCTCTCAGCGCCCGCTCGGCCCGGCCCGGTGGCCGGGCCGGATGTCGATGGTCGGGGAGGGGAGATTTGAACTCCCGACCCCCTGCTCCCAAAGCAGGTGCGCTACCTGGCTGCGCCACTCCCCGTCGCCGACCCGATGATGCTATCGGGTGCAGCGGCCCCGACGATCCGCGCGGGACCCCTCGAGGGGACCGGTACACTCGCCGGACTGTGAAAACGACGGTCGAACCCCTCGAGGGAAACAAGGTCCGCCTCTCCATCGAGGTCGACGAGTCAGAGTTCGAGCCCGCGCTCGACGCCGCCTTCAAGCGCATCGCCCAGGAGATCCGGTTGCCCGGCTTCCGTCCGGGCAAGGCACCGCGCAAGCTCCTCGAGGCCCGCCTCGGCAAGGGCATGGCACGCGAGGAGGCCATCCGCGAAGCGGTGCCGAGCTACTACACCGAGGCCGTGGTCACCAACGAGGTCGATGTCATCGCCCCGCCGGAGATCGACATCACCTCCGGCGAGGACGACGGGCCTGTCGTCTTCGATGCCGTCGTCGAGGTGCGCCCCACCGTCGAGGTGGCCGGCTACCAGTCGCTGAAGGTCGAGCTCCCGTCGCCGGTGGTCTCGAGCGACGAGGTCGACGAGCAGATCGACCGCATGCGTGGCCAGTACGCCGACCTCGTCACCGTCGATCGCCCGGCTGCCGACGGCGACTTCGTCAAGCTCGACATCGACGGCTCCCGCGACGGCGAGCCCATCGAGGGCCTCTCCGTCTCGGCATACTCGTTCGAGGTCGGCCTCGGTGCCGTCGTCCCCGAGATCGACGAGAACCTGCGGGGCGCGTCGGCGGGCGACCACCTCGAGTTCTCCGGCGACGACCACCACCACGAACCCGACGAGCTCGACGACGGGCACGAGCCGCACGGCCCCATCGACTTCGTGGTCGACGTCGTCGAGGTCCAGGAGAAGGTTCTGCCCGAGCTCACCGACGAGTGGGTCGCCGAGGCGTCCGAGCTCACCACGGTCGACGAGCTCCGCGACGACATGCGCGAGCGGCTCACCCGCTCCCGCGCCGCCCAGGCGCAGATGGCCCTCCGCGACAAGACGGCCGGGGCCCTCGCCCAGCTCGTCACCATCGATCCGCCCGAGCCCATGGTCTCCGCCGAGATGCAACAGCGCATCCAGGACCTCGCCATGCGCCTACAGGCCCAGGGGCTCCAGCTCGAGCAGTACCTCGCCATGACCGGGCAGCCCCAGGAGCAGTTCGTCGAGGGCCTCCGCGACATGGCTCACGAAGCCGTGCTCATCGACCTCGCCCTGCGTGCTGTCGCCGCCGCCGAGGACCTCGACGCCACCGACGACGAGCTCGACATCGAGCTGGCCGAGGTCGCCGAGCGGGTGGGCGAGACCCCCGAGAAGGTTCGCTCCGAGTTCGAGCGCAGTGGCCAACTGCCGGATGTGCGCTCGGATCTGCGCAAGCGAAAGGCCCTCGAGTGGCTCATCGAACGGGTCGAGATCACCGACCCGGAGGGCAACCCGATCGACCGAGCCGACCTCGAGTCCCCCGACGAAGATGACGACGTCCTCGGTCTCGACGACCTGATCGGCGGCCTCGAGGACTTCGATGCCGACGAGACCGGTCTCGACGACGAAGCCGATGAGACCGACGCTGACGACCCCGACTCCGAGGGAGCCACCGACCAGTGACCTACATCCCGAACCCCGAGATCTGGGAACAGACGAACCGGGGTGAGCGCAGCTCGAGCCTGTTCGGCCGGCTCCTTCGCGAGAACATCATCTTCCTCGGTTTCCCCATCACCGACGACGTCGCCAACGTGGTGTGCGCCGAGCTCATCCACCTCGAGTCGGAGAACCCCGACAAGGACATCAACATCTACATCAACTCGCCCGGCGGCGACATCAACGCGATGTTCGCCATCTACGACACGATGAGCTACATCCGGCCCGACATCAACACGATCTGCCTGGGCCAGGCAGCGTCGGCGGCCGCGGTGCTGCTCGCGGCGGGCACCCACGGCAAGCGCCTGGCGCTCCCGCACTCGCGGGTCATCATCCACCAGCCGTACTCGGGCGCGCAGGGCCAGGCGTCCGACGTCGAGCTGGCGGCCAAGGAGATCATGCGCCTCAAGGCGGCGCTCGAAGGGGTGCTCGCCCAGCACACCGGTCAGTCGATCGAGAAGATCCAGGCCGACACCGACCGCGACTTCGTGATGACGGCCGAGCAGGCCAAGGAGTACGGCATCATCGACGACATCCTCAGTCCGAGGGTGGCCGTGGACAACACTGGCGCGATCCGCGCAGCAAGCGCCTAGCCGCGCTCCGAGATCTGGGGATGTGACGTAGTGGCCAAGTTCGGTGACGGAGGCGAGCTCCTGAAGTGCTCGTTCTGCGGGAAGTCGCAGAAGCAGGTCAAGAAGCTCATCGCCGGTCCCGGCGTCTACATCTGCGACGAGTGCATCGATCTCTGCAACGAGATCATCGAAGAGGAGCTCTCCGAGGGTTCCGAGCTGCAGTTCGACCAGCTGCCGAAGCCGCGTGAGATCTACGAGTTCCTGAGCGACTACATCATCGGCCAGGAGCTCGCCAAGAAGATCCTGTCGGTCGCGGTCTACAACCACTACAAGCGGGTCCAGCACACCGGCGGCAAGGACGGCGAGGTCGAGCTCGCCAAGTCCAACATCATGCTCATCGGGCCCACCGGCTGCGGCAAGACCGAGATGGCTCGCACCCTCGCCCGCATGCTCAACGTGCCGTTCGCCATCGCTGATGCCACCGCGCTCACCGAAGCGGGCTACGTCGGCGAAGACGTCGAGAACATCCTGCTGAAGCTCATCCAAGCCGCCGACTACGACGTCAAGCGGGCGGAGACCGGCATCATCTACATCGACGAGATCGACAAGATCGCCCGCAAGAGCGAGAACCCGTCGATCACCCGCGACGTCTCGGGCGAAGGCGTGCAGCAGGCGCTGCTGAAGATCCTCGAGGGCACCACGGCGTCGGTGCCACCCCAGGGCGGGCGCAAGCACCCCCACCAGGAGTTCATCCAGATCGACACCACGAACATCTTGTTCATCTGTGGTGGTGCCTTCGCCGGGGTGGAGAAGATCATCGAGAGCCGCATCGGGCGCAAGGGCGTCGGCTTCGGTGCCGACCTGCGCGATCGCAAGGACGCCAACCTCGGCGAGCTCGTCGCCCAGATCCTCCCCGAGGACCTGCTCAAGTTCGGTCTCATCCCCGAGTTCGTCGGCCGCCTGCCCGTCATCGGCCCGGTCGAGAACCTCGACCAGGAGGCGCTGGTGCGCATCCTCACCGAGCCCAAGAACGCACTGATCAAGCAGTACCAGCGGTTCTTCGAGCTCGAGGAGGTCGAGCTCGAGTTCACCGACGATGCCCTCGACGCCGTGGCCGATCAGGCCATGCTGCGCGGCACTGGCGCTCGAGGGCTCCGCGCCATCCTCGAAGAGGTCCTGCTCAACGTGATGTACGACCTGCCGAGCCGCGACGACATCGAGAGGTGCGTCATCGACCGCTCGGTCGTGCTCGAGAAGGTGAACCCCACGTTGGTTCCACGCACCGACGACTCGCGCCAACAGCGGCCGCGCCGCGCCGCGTCCTGACCTCACTGCGGCGCTGTCGGTGAACCTGCGCGAGGCCCAGGCCTGGCTCGACCGACACATCAACCTCGAGGCCAACGCCGGGCGCCCGCAGGGAGCGTCACTCGAGCGGATGCGCGACATCGCCCGCGTCCTCGGCGACCCTCAGCAGGCCTATCCCTCCATCCACATCACCGGCACCAACGGCAAGGGTTCCACCGCTCGCATCGCCACCGCCCTGCTCACCACCGCCGGTCTCACCGCGGGCACCTACACGAGCCCGCACCTCGAGCACATCAACGAGCGCATCAGCCGCAACCTCGAGCCCATCTCCGACGACGAACTGGCGGCGGCGTTCAGCGCGGTGGCCGCCATCGAGCCCATCATCGGCGAGCCGCCGTCGCACTTCGAGATCCTCACCGCGGCTGCGTTCCACTGGTTCGCCGACGTGGCGGTCGACGTGGCCGTGCTCGAGGTGGGGCTCCTCGGACGCTACGACTGCACCAACATCGTCGACGCCACCGTCGCTGTGCTCACGCGCGTCGCGGCCGACCACACCGACCGCTCCGAGGGCTGGCGCCGAGCGATCGCCGCGGAGAAGGTGGGCATCGTGAAGCCGGGCAGCACGTTCGTGCTCGGCGAGACCGACCCCGACCTGCGCGACATCTTCGACGCGGCTCCCGCGGCCGAGATGTGGGTGCGCGACACCGACTTCGGTGTGGGCGCAAACCGTGTGGCGGTGGGCGGTCGGCTCCTCGACATCCGCACGCCGGGCGGCAGCTACGACGACCTCTTCCTGCCGCTGCACGGCGCGCACCAGGGCGACAACGCCGCCTGCGCGCTGACCGCGGTCGAGGCCTTCTTCGGCCGGGCCCTCGACGAGGATCTGGTCACCGAGGCCTTCGCCACGGTCACCGTGCCGGGTCGTCTCGAGGCGGTGGCACACAGCCCGTCGGTGATGCTCGATGCCGCCCACAACCCCGACGGAGCCGAGGCCCTCACCCAGGCGCTGGCCGACAGCTTCACCGTCGTCGGGTCGCGCTACCTGGTGGTGGGCCTGCTCGCCCAGCAGGATCCGGCCGAGATGCTCGCCGCGCTCGATGCGCGCGGCTACGACCTGGTGCTCGTCTGCACCCCCGATTCGCCACGCGCCCGCCCGGCGGCGCGGGTGGCCGAGGTGGCGGCGGGCATGGGAGTCACCGTCGAAGTGGTGCCCGATCCGGTCGAGGCGGTGGGCCGTGCCGTGGCGCTCGCCGACGACGAGGACCTGGTGGTGGTGGCCGGCTCGATCTACGTGGTGGGCGCGGTGCGCGCCGCCTACAGCCGCCAGGCCGAGGTGATCGCCACGGCCGCAGCGCAGGCCGACGCCGACGACATGGGCGACGACGGCCGCTACCTCTAGTCGATCGGTCCGAGGTCGATCTGGTCGAGGCCGCCGGACTCCGGGGGGACCTTGTCGGCGTTGTCGATGGTGTACATGATCAGCGCGACCATCCCGCCGACGATGAGGATGGCGGCGATGACGCCCACAACGATCCGGAACGCGGGGCTGTACTCGCGTCGTTGGGGCCAGCCGCCTGCAGCGCTCTTGTCCATGGTTCCGCCTTCCGCTCGGATGCTGCCAGCCTAGGCGCGGCGACCGCGCCGGTGCTGTTTCGCCATCGGCCCGGTCGTCGCGTAGCTTGCCGCCCATGAACCGCACCCTCGTCATCTGCAAGCCCGACGCCGTCGAACGTGGCCTCGTCGGCGAGATCGTCGGCCGGCTCGAGCGCAAGGGCCTCACGCTGGTCGCCGCCGAGCTGCGCACCATCGCCGCCGACACCGCAGGCCAGCACTACGCCGAGCACCAGGGCAAGCCGTTCTACGACGAGCTCGTGAGCTTCATCGGGCGGTCTCCCGCCATGGTCATGGTGGTCGAGGGACCCGACGACACCTGGAAGATCGTGCGCACCCTGATGGGCGTCACCAACCCGGCCGACGCCGCCCCGGGCACCATCCGCGGCGACCTCGCCACCGAGATGGGCGAGAACCTCATCCACGGATCCGACAGTGCCGAGTCGGCCACTCGCGAGATCGGCATCTTCTTCCCCGCCCTGGGCTGATCCGCCGCCCGCACCCGGGCTGCGACGAACGACCATCGGGCCGATGAGGGCCGGAAGGTTGCATTCATGTGACGATCCGGCCCACACTTGACGCCGGAGTAGGGGCCTCGCTCCGGCGACCACGGTCGTCGGCAGGGTGAGGCCGTCCGAAAGTGCCCACCCGTAACCCCGCAGATGGCGGAGGCTGTTCGCATGGCCGACAACAGGCTTTCGGGGATCGTCGGCCGTGACATGGCCGTCGACCTCGGTACCGCCAACACCCTCGTCTACATCCGCGGCGTCGGCATCGTCCTCAACGAGCCGTCGGTCGTGGCGGTCAACGTGCACGACGGGCGCCCGCTTGCGGTGGGCACCGAGGCCAAGAAGATGATCGGCCGGACGCCGAGCCACATCCAGGCCATCCGCCCGTTGAAGGACGGCGTCATCGCCGACTTCGAGATCTGCGAGAAGATGCTGCGCTACTTCCTCCAGAAGGTGTCGCAGCGCAAGTTCGCCAAGCCCCGCATGGTCATCGCCGTCCCCTCGGGCATCACGGGCGTCGAGCAGCGAGCTGTGCAGGAGGCCGCCGAGTACGCCGGCGCCCGCAAGCCCGCCTACATCATCGAAGAGCCGATGGCCGCCGCCATCGGTGCGGGCCTCCCTGTGCAGGAGCCCACCGGCAACATGATCGTCGACATCGGTGGCGGCACCACCGAGGTGGCGGTCATCTCCCTCGGCGGCATCGTGGCCAGCCAGTCGGTGCGCGTCGGCGGCGACGAGCTCGACCACGCCATCATCCAGTACATCAAGAAGGAGTACTCGATCGCCCTCGGCGACCGCACCGCCGAAGACGTGAAGATCGCCCTCGGTTCGGCGTGGCCACTGCGCGAAGAGCTCTACGCCGAGATCCGCGGCCGCGACCTCGTCACCGGCCTGCCAAAGACCATCGTCACCTCCACCGGCGAGATCCGCGAGGCGCTCGAGGAGCCGGTGGCCGCCATCGTCGACGCGGTCAAGGTCACCCTCGACAAGACCCCGCCCGAGCTCGCCGCCGACATCATGGAGGAGGGCATCACCCTCGCCGGTGGCGGTGCCCTGCTCAACGGCCTCGATCAGCGACTCGCCAACGAGACCGGCATGCCCATCAAGATCTGCAACGAGCCGCTCATCGCGGTGGCGCTCGGCGCCGGGCAGTCGCTCGAGGAGTTCGATGCCCTGAAGGGCGTGCTGTTCTCCTCCTCGGGCCACTCGTAGTCCTCCGCCTTCGTGGGTCCTCTCCCGCGCGGCGGTCGCGCACGCTTCATCCTCGGTCTGCTCGTCATCACCGCCCTCAGCTTGATGACCCTCGACGGTCGCGGCGCCGGGCCGGTGGGCATGGTGCGAGGCGCGGCGATGTCGGTGCTGTCGCCGTTCCGCTCGGCCGCCGAGTGGGCGTTCAGCCCGGTCTCCGGTGTGTGGAACGGCGTCTTCGGCTACGACGACCTCGAGGCCGAGAACGCCGAACTGCGTCGCGAGCTGGCCGAGCTGGAGGGGGCCGAGCTGCGCGAAGCGAGCGCCCGCGCCGAGCTCGAAAGCCTGCTGCGCGATCTCGAGATCGACTTCGGCAACGACATCGAGCGGGTCACCGCCCGAGTGGTGGCCGGACCGGCCACCGCGTTCGAGGCCACCGTCACCATCGACAAGGGCAGCGACCACGGCATCGCTGAAGGCATGGCCGTGGTCACCGCCGCCGGTCTCGTCGGACGGGTCGAATCCGTGAGTGCCAACGAGTCGATCGTCGTCCTCCTCGACGACCCGCGGATGCACGTCAGCGTGCGCATCGTCTCCAACCAGGCGCTGGGCATGGTCGAGGGGCGCGGTGCCGACCAGCTGCCCGAGCTCGCCGTGTCCGGCGACGTCGAGCTCGCAGTCGGCGACATCCTCCACACGAGTGGGTTGGCCCGCACCCTCTTCCCGCCGGGGGTGCCCGTCGGCCGGGTCGTCTCGGTGCCCGACGAGACCGAGCCGGTCGATCCCGACGAGGGTGAAGGCGAGGTCGACGAGGACGATGTCACCGCGACCACCACGGGGGGAGTGTCGGTCCTCGAGGGGCTCGATGCCGTCACCACCATCCGCGTCGCCGTCGAGCCATCGGCCCGCCTCGACCGGTTGCACTTCCTCACCGTGCTGTTGTGGGAGCCTTCGTCGTGATCCTGCCCACCTGGGTTCGCGTCGGGCTCGTGCTCTTCGGGGTGCTGATGGTGCAACTCGTCGTCATCAACGACCTGGCGGTGTGGGGCGCCACCGGCAGCGCACTGGTCACCCTGCCCGTGGCGGCTGGTCTGCTGGGTGGCTCGATCCCCGGCGCGCTGGTCGGCTTCGCCGCCGGCCTCTCGATCGACGTGTTCGTCACCACGCCGTTCGGCCTCACCGCCCTGGTGTGGACGATCACCGGCTATGTGGTGGGCGTCGTCGGGATCAACCTGCTCCGTTCGTCGAAGGCCACCATCGTCGGGCTCGCTGCACTGTCGGCGGTGGCCTCCATCGGCGCGTTCGTGCTCGTGGGTGCCATCCTGGGCCAAGACCACCTGCTGCGAGCGCGCCTCCTGCCCATCGCCATCATGGGGGCGCTGGTCGCTGCGATCTCCGTGCTCGCCGTACTGCAACCCATGCGATGGGCCCTCA
>JAENWR010000045.1 GCA_016649895.1 Acidimicrobiia bacterium
ACGGTCATCGGGTTGCTGCTCCATCGATCACTGTGGGGGTACCGGCGAGGATCGTGTGACGGACCCTCCCCGTGAGGATGCGGCCTGCGTATGGCGTGTTGCGGCTGCGGCTGGCGCTCTGCGCGGGGTCGACCACCCACGTGGCGGTGGGGTCGAACACGCAGAGGTTGGCCGGTTCGCCGGCGGTGATGGGCCGGCCGTGGCGCTCGTCGATGCCGGCGATGGCCGCGGGGCGCCACGACATGAGCGCGATCACGTCGGACAGCTCGAGGCGGGGCCCAGCGCCGTCGCCGGTGAGCTCGGTGATGGCGAGCGCCAGTGCGGTCTCGAGGCCGAGCATGCCGGGAGGCGCGGCGTCGAAGGGCCGCTCCTTGTCCTCGGTGGTATGCGGTGCGTGGTCGGTGGCGATGGCGTCGATGGTGCCGTCGCCGAGGCCGGCGCGCACCGCGGCGACATCGCCGTCGGTGCGCAGCGGCGGGTGCACCTTGAACACGGGGTCGTACCCGGCCACGCACGCGTCGGTGAGGGTGAAGTGGTGGGTGGTCGCCTCGGCGGTGACCGCCAGCCCCTCGGTCTTCGCCGCTCGGACGAGAGCCACCGAGCCGGCGGTGGACAGGTGCTGGAAGTGGACCCGGGCCCCGGTGAGCCGCGCCAGGGCGATGTCGCGCATCACCATGATCTCTTCGGCCTCCGAGGGCTGGCCGGGCAGGCCGAGGCGGCTCGACCACGCCCCCTCGTGCATGCAGGTGCCCTCGGACAGGCTGGTGACCTCGCAGTGTTGGGCGAGGGTGACTCCGAGCCCCGACGCGTACTCGAGCGCTCGACGCATGAGCCGGTCGTCCTGCACCCCGGTGCCGTCGTCGGTGAAGATGCGAACGCCGAGGCTGGCGAGCTCGGCCATGGGGGCGAGCTGGGTACCGGCACGGTCGAGCGTGATGGCGCCGGACGCGACAACCTCGCAGAGCGCGGTGCGCCCGAGCTCGAGGACCTCGCGCACGGTGCCGGCGTTGTCCATGGCCGGGGTGGTGTTCGGCATGGCGACGACGGCCGTGTAGCCACCGAGGGCAGCGCAGCGCGACCCCGTCTCGATGGTCTCGGCCTCCTCGCGGCCCGGCTGGCGCAGGTGGGTGTGGAGGTCGACGAAGCCGGGGCTCACGATGCAGCCGGCGGCATCGAGGACCTGGGCGCCATCAGCGGCGAGACTGGCCCCGACCTCGACGACCGCGCCCTCGGCGATGCGCACGTCGGCGTGGCGGCGCCCGGTGGCGTCGATGACCTCGCCACCGGCGATGAGGACAGGGGACAGGGACGACTCAGCCATGGACGGCGACCTCTTCGGGAACGGTGACGATCGGCTCGGGGCGACCAGAGCCCAGGAGCAGGAACAGCACGGCCATGCGCACCGCCACGCCGTTGCTGACCTGCTGGCGGATGACCGACCGCGTCGATTCGGCCACCTCGGCGGCGATCTCGATGCCGCGGTTCATGGGACCTGGGTGCATCACCAGGGCGTGGTCGGGCAGGAGGCGAGCGCGGTCGACCGTGAGCCCGAAGCACGCGGTGAACTCGCGCAGCGATGGCACCAGGGCTTCGTCCTGGCGCTCGAGCTGCATGCGCAACATGTAGGCGACGTCGGTGGTGGTGAGCACGGCGTCGAGGTCGTGGCTGACCTGCACCGGCCAGCCCTCGAGGCTGGCGGGCAGCAGGGTGGGGGGCGCGACGAGGGTGACCTCGGCGCCGAGAGCAGCGAAGGCGCGCACGTCGCTGCCGGCCACCCGGGAGTGCTTGACGTCGCCGACGATGGCGATCCTTCGACCCTCGAGCGAGCCGAAGTGCTCGCGCAGCGTGTAGCAGTCGAGGAGAGCCTGGGTGGGGTGTTCGTGCCAGCCGTCGCCGGCGTTGACCACGGCGCAGTCGAGCCAGCGGGTGAGCTGCCACGGCACCCCGGCGGAGCCGTGGCGCACGACGATGGCGTCGACCCCCATGGCCTGGATCGTCTGGGCGGTGTCGCGCAGCGACTCCCCCTTCTTCACCGACGAAGAGCCCACGCTGAAGTTCATCGTGTCGGCCGAGAGCCGCCGCGCCGCCGCCTCGAACGAGAGGCGGGTGCGGGTGGAGTCCTCGTAGAAGAGCCAGGCGACGGTCTTGCCGCGCAGGGCGGGCACCTTGGGGATCGGGCGGTTCGAGACCTCGACGAACGAGTCGGTGAGCGCCATGACCTCCTCGATGCCGTCGCGCCCCAGGTCGTCGATGCTCAACAGGTGCCTCATGGGGTCGTCTCCCCCACGGAGTCGGCCACGGAGCCGAGCGAGACGCCCTCGGCCGAGACGTCGACGAGCTCGTCGCGGCGAGTGGGCAGGTTCTTGCCGACGAAGTCGGGGCGTATCGGTAGCTCGCGGTGACCCCGATCGACCATCACCGCGAGTTGCACGGCACGAGGCCGCCCGAACCCGGCGAGGGCATCGAGGGCGGCGCGCACCGTGCGGCCGGTGAAGAGGACATCGTCGACCAGCACCACGATGCGGTCGGTCAAATCGACGGGGATGTCGGTGACGGCCTCGGGCATGATCGGCCGCAGCCCGACGTCGTCGCGGTGGAACGCCACGTCGAGCGTGCCGACGGAGACGTCGTGACCGTCGATGTCGCGGAGGGTGGCGGCGAGGGAGCGGGCGAGCGGCACGCCACCGGTCTGGAGACCGACCACCACGACGTCGGCGACGCCGTGGTTGCGCTCGATCACCTCGTGGGCCATTCGGCGGATGGCCCGCCGCATGTCGTCGGCGTCCATGATCTGGCTCGATGCGTGAAAAACGCCCCCGTGAGGGGGCGTTGCCGGGCGTTCGCGTTCAGCCAAGTTGAAACCTTCCTGTCCGTATGGGCCTCACGGGACCCGCTTCACGGTCAGGAGCCGACGTTATCACCCTCGACGGGGCGCACCATCCTCGCCTACAGGGCGCACCTCGCGGGAGATCCGTGACACCAGACCGTTGACGAACCGCCCGGACTCTTCGGTGGAGTACGACGACGCCATGGCCACCGCCTCGGAGATGGCGACACCGGTGGGCACGTCGGGCCGGTCGAGCAGCTCGAAGGTGGCGAGCCGAAGGATCGCCCGGTCGATGGCGGGCATCCGTTCGAGCTTCCAGCCCTTGGCGTAGGTGCTGATGAGCGAATCGATGTCGGTCAGGCGGGCCGCCACCCCCTCGACGAGCTCGACGGCGTAGGGGTCGGGAACGACAGGGAGGTCGGCCAGCACCTCGTCGGGAGCCACACCGCGGGCCTCGGCCTCGTAGAGCAGGCCGAGGGCGCGCTCGCGGGCATCGCGACGGTTGGTGCTCACGCGCGGGTGATGTACTCGCCGGTACGGGTGTCGACCCGGACCCGGTCGTCGATGTTGACGAACAGCGGCACCTGGATGACGAGACCGGTCTCGAGGGTGGCGGGCTTGCGTGCGCCCGAGACACGGTCGCCCTGGATGCCGGGCTCGGTCTCGCTGATGTTCAGCTCGACCGCGGCGGGCAGCTCGATGCCGACGATCTCGGTGCCGTACATGGCGAGGACGGCGTTGGCCGACTCGACGAGGTACCCGGCCGACTCGCCGAGGGTGGCGTCGCTCACCTGGATCTGGTCGTAGGTGGTGTTGTCCATGAAGACCGCGCCATCGAGATCGCGGTAGAGGAACTGCATCTCGCGCTTGTCGACGATGGCCCGCTCGACCTTCTCGTCGGCCCGGAACGTGCGGTCGAGGACGGCACCGGTGCGCGCGTTCTTCAGCTTGGTGCGGACGAAGGCCCCGCCCTTGCCGGGCTTCACGTGCTGGAACTCGACGAGGTTGAACAGGCCGTCCTCGATGGCGAGGGTCATGCCGTTCTTGAGGTCGTTGGTCGAGATGGTGGGCATCGGAGAGACCTCGCGAGTGGGTGAGGAGGAGGGGCGGGTGGCGCGGAGCGCCGTGCGATCAGGTGATCACCGGGGCGACGGGTGACCGCGTGAGCGGTCGGTTGCCGCCGGGGGTGATCTCGAGGGTGTCCTCGAGCCGGACACCGCCCACTCCGGGGAGGTAGACCCCCGGCTCGACGGTGACGGCGTGGCCGGCGGCGAGCGTAGCATCGGAGGTGGCCGACAGCCGCAGCGGCTCGTGGATCTCGAGGCCGAGTCCGTGGCCGGTGGGGTGCACGAAGTGCTCGGCCCAGCCGGCGTCGCGGATGATGCTGCGGGCTGCGGCATCGACCGCACGCGTGGCCACCCCCGGCCCCGCGATCTTCACCCCGGCAGCGTGGGCTGCGGTGACCACGTCGAGCAGCCGGGCCTGTTCCTTGGTGGGTGGTCCGACGCAGAAGGTGCGCGTCATGTCGGAGCGATAGCCGTCGACCATGGCGCCCATGTCGATGACGACGAGATCACCCCGCGCGATGCGGCGAGGGCCAGGATGGTGGTGGGGCTGCGCCGAGTTGGGGCCGGCCGCCACGATGGTCTCGAACGCCGGGCCGTCGGCACCGGCCCGGCGCATCGCCGACTCGATCTCGGTGGCCACCTCGGCCTCGGATGGCCGGCTCACGAGCTGCGACAGCACGCCAGCCAGTGCGTCGTCGGCGATGGTGGCCGCCGCCTCGATGCGGTCGATCTCGGCGGCATCCTTGATCTCGCGCAGCTCGTCGATGAGCCCGGCCGAGGCGACGAGCTCGGATCGGGGGAACCACTCGGCGTCGGCGGTGCGCTGCAGCGACCACGAGACGTCGTCGGCCTCGAGCGCCACCCGCGGACAGCGCGAGGTGAGGCCCGACAGGAACGCTGCAGGGGTCGTGGTGACCTCGATGTCGGCCCCGACACCCGCCGCTGACAGTTCGTCGGCGGCCTGCTCTCGGTAGCGCCCGTCGGTGACGAGCATTTCGCGGCCGGGCAGCACGAGCAGCATGGCCGACGAGCCGGTGAAACCGGTGAGCCACCGAACGTTGACGAGCTTGGTGACCAGGAGCGCGTCGGCGATGGGGTCCAACGCCTCGCGCAGACGGCTCAGGCGGCGGCGTCTGTCCATTGGCGCCAGTTGGTGGAGGTGGTGGAGGCTCACGACGGTGGTGTGAGGAGGCGCTCGACCGCGGCGATGGCGAGCTCGTAGCCGAGCCCTCCGAACCCGGCGATGGTGCCCGCGGCCACGGGGGCCACCACCGAGGTGTGGCGCCACGGCTCGCGCGACGAGGGGTTCGAGAGGTGGAGCTCGACGACCGGACCCTCGAACGCCGCGAGGGCATCGTGGAGCGACCATGCGTAGTGGGTGAAGGCGCCCGGGTTGATGACGATGGCGGCGCATCGACCGCGTGCACCCAGGATGGCGTCGACGAGCTCGCCCTCGTGGTTCGTCTGGACGTGCTCGAGCGCGAGGCCGGCGGCATCGGCTGCCGCACGGGCCCGCTCGACGTGGTCGTCGAGCGTGTCGGTGCCGTAGACCTCGGGCTGCCGCTCGCCCAGGATGGCGAGGTTGACCCCCGAGAGCAGCAGGACGATCGGGGAGTCGCTCATCGATCCGACCTCACGGTGTCGAGGGTGCTGCGCACCAGGTCGGGATCAACCCCGGCGACGACCTCGACCCCATCGGGACCGTCGAGGGCGAAGGTGAGACCGTCGAGCGCCTTCTTGTCGCGTGCCAGGGCCGCCATCAGGTCGTCGTCGTGGAGGTTCGAGGGGATGTGCGAGGGCAGGTCGTAGGCGCCCACCACCCGGCGGTGTTCCTGCACCCGCTCGGGGGAGATCCGCCCCAGGCGGTGCGCGAGCTCGGCGGCGTACACGAGCCCCACCGCCACGGCCTCGCCGTGGCGCAACCCGAAGTCGCCGGTGATCTCGATGGCGTGGCCGAGCGTGTGGCCGTAGTTGAGGATGGCGCGCCGTCCGCCCTCGCGTTCGTCGGCCGACACCACCTCGGCCTTGATCGCCACGCAGGCCGCCACCCGCTCGTCGAGCGGCATCGCGTCGAGGTCTCCTCCGCCGAGGAAGTGGTACTTGGCGAGCTCACCGAGGCCGCTGCGCATCTCGCGGGGCGCCAGGGTGGCGAGGAGGGCGGTGTCGCAGATGACAGCCCACGGCTGCCAGAACGCGCCCACCAGGTTCTTCCCATCCGGGAGGTTCACCCCGGTCTTGCCACCGATGGCCGCGTCGATCTGGCCGAGCAGCGTGGTCGCGACGTGCACCACGGGGATCCCGCGGTGGTAGATGGCTGCGGCGAAGCCGGCCACGTCGGTGACCAGCCCCCCTCCGACCGCCACCACCACGTCGGAGCGGGTGAGGCCCCATTGGGCGAACCCCGAGCACAGCGCCTCGACGGTGGCGAGCGACTTGGCCCGCTCGCCGTCGCCGATGGTGAAGGTGCGGTGCTCGATGCCCGGATCGACCTCGACGGGCAGACCCTCCTGGGTGACGATGGCCGCCCGCCGGGCTTGCGGGGGCATCAGGGTCGACAGCTCGTGTCGGGCGCCGTCGCCCACCACGACGTCGTAGGAGCGCTCGGCGAGTGCGACGGGGATGGTGATCACGCGTGGGCTCCGAGGGCGTCGAGGATGCTGACGGCCACGTCGTGCGGCGTCCCGCTTGCGGCGTCGACCTCGATGTCGGAGGCGTCGCGATACAGCGGTCGACGGGCCTCGAGCAGCTCGGCGAGGGCCTGTCGATGCGAACCTCCGTGCAGGAGCGGCCGACTGGAGCCGTCTCCCACTCGGTCGGCCAACACCTCCACCGGAGCGACGAGCCACACCACGGTGGCGCTGTCGTTGAGGAGGGTGAGGTTGGGCTCGAAGGTCACCACTCCCCCACCGGTGGCGACGACCGACGGCGACGGGGATGACAACGCCTGCAGGAGCGCCCGGTGCTCGAGGGCGCGGAACTGCGGCTCACCCACCTCGGCGAAGAGCTCGGCGATGGAGGCGCCGGCGCGCTGCTCGACCAATGCGTCGGTGTCGACGAAGGGTCGATCCACCAGCGCGGCGAGGGCGGCGCCCACGGTCGACTTCCCGCTTCCCATCGCCCCGAGGAGGGCGATGTGCCGCGACGCGAGGGAGGAGGTGGGATCGATCATCGACCGCCACGATACTGACCTGCACGGGCGGGGCTGTGACGGTTCACCGAAGGATCTGCTCGCTGAAGACGACGGCGAGGAGCGCTCCCACGCACAGCGACGGGCCGAAGGGGAAGTGCGCCCGCCGTCCACGGGCCGCCATCGCACCCAGACCGACCACGCTGCCGAGGACGCTGCCGATGAGGCCGCCGATGAGCACCAGACGCAGTCCGTGCACGCTGCCGACGAACCCGAGCACGCCGTCGGCATCGACCGCCGCACCCGCCCACCCGAGGTGCAGGCCGAGCAGAAGTGCGAGCTTCACGTCGCCGAACCCCATGCCCGATGGTGAGACCAGGAAGAAGACGAACAGGAACCCGAAGTAGCCGAGTGCGCCGAGGGATGCCGCCATGGCCATCCCTCGGACGTCGGTCGGGTCGCCGATGGCCAGAGCGGCACCCAGCAGGACCACCGCGGCGCCGAACGCCGGGAACACGACGCGATCGGGGATGCGGTAGTGGTCGATGTCGATCACAGTGACCACGACGAGAGCGGCGCCCCAGGCGAGGAACGCCGGCAGCTGGACGCTCCAGCCGAACCGGCCACCCAGGATGCCGAGCACCACGGCGGCTCCGATGTCGATGGCGGGTGCGCGCCAGCGGCGACGCTCGACGGGCCGCTCACCGTCAGGGTGGTCATCAGGAGAGCCGACCGGCACGATCGTCGCGGCAGGTTCGTCCTGCATCCAGGACCAGATCGCCACCAGATCGGCGGGGCGCAGCGGCGGCCCGTCGTCGGCTGAGCGGCGACGCAGGACGGGCCGACGCAGCGGCACCTGATCGACGGCGTGACGCAGCAGCGGGCCGACGACCAGACCGACGAGCGCGGAGATGACGACAGCGGGCCCGGACACGAAGGAGGAGAGTATCGGGGAGGGTGGACCGGTCGAGGTGGAGGTGGTGGGGCTACTCGTCGACCGACGAGAGGAACTTCAGGAGGAGCCCCCGGTTCAGCGGTTCATCCGACTCGTCAGCCACCTGGGCCAGTGCGACATCGCGCTCCTCGTCGCTCGAGGCGGCGGCCGCCGCCGCGACCGCCTGGGCGGCGCGCGGGCTGAGGTTGGCGAGCTGGCGAGCCATCTCGGCAGCCTCGGACTCCTCGACCTGGTCCTCCGTCTGGGGCAGGCGCGGCAGGCGGAAGGGATCGGGGCCGAAGGGATCGTCGGCGAGCGGATCATCGTCGTCATCGTCGAAGAAGCCTGACGTCTCGACCCCGCTGGTTCGGGCGTGGTCCTGCCATGCGGCGTCGGCCGGAGGCTGGTCGCTGAGGTCGAGGTGGGCATTCGTCGGTGCCCCGAAGAGGGGGGCTACGGGGGCCACCGACCCGTCGTGGGCGGTCCCGTTGGCCGCGGCGGGAGGACCGAACGCGGCGTGGTCCGATGCCGGAGCGAAACCGGGTGCCGCGGGAGCATCGGTGCTCGGGGGGCCGAAGCCCGGATGCGACGGCTCTGCGTCACGTGACGGGAAGGGCGGAAGGCCGCTGATCTCGCTGTCGGAGCTGTCGTCGACCATGTGGACGTCGACCTCCTCGACCGAGCCCAGAAGGGACGCGGGGTCGAAGCGTTCGACGTCGGGGACGGGTGCAACCGGAGCCAGCTCCGGCACGGCGGCGGCCGCTGGGGGGGTGGGCGCCTCGGCCACATCGGTGTCGCCGAGCGTGACCGCCTCGATCGACAGGAGGTCGCGGACCAGGCGGGCGGTGAGGAGCTCGGACATTCCGAGGCGATCACCCAGCGTGTCGACGGTGCAGCCGTCGGTGACGCGGGAGATGGCGGTCCACTGATCGGCGGTGAGGGTGATGTCTCGACCCTGACGGTCGGTGTTCAACTCGACGAGACGGGCCGATGACGGAACCACGAGCTCGAGCTCGCGCCATTCGACGAGCTGCTCCTCGGCGGTGGCGAGCGCAGACTCCACGTCCTCCATCGCTGAGCCACCGTCGACAGGAGCGTCGGCGTCGAACACGAACGACCCCTCCGCGGTGCGCAGCAGCTCGAAGAGGACCTCGGACGGCAGGGCGGCACGTGGGGATGCCGATGCCGACGACGGACCGAGCTGGCCGTCGGCCACCACGAGCTCACCCGAGCCGTGCACGGTGTCGACCCGCAGGACTCCGGTCTTCTTCGTCGACGCGAGCAGCCGCAATACATCCGGCAGTGCAAACGTCTCAAGGGTTCCTTGCAGAGCCACCGGTTACCTCCATACCTAGCCGTCCCCCGTACACATCGGCACCTGGTCGACGGAACTGAACGTTCAGGTGGGAAGGTTGCGGCGGGCCGCGGCCCACATCAGCTCGAGCGGAGCCGGCTCACCGGTCCAGATCGTGAAGGCCAGCGCCGCCTGGTGCACGAGCATGCCCAACCCCTCCACGACGGTGGCGCCACGGGAGGCGGCGGCATCGAGCAGGGCCGTGCGGAGTGGGTGGTAGACGATGTCGGCCACCACCTGACCGGCACCCAGGTGCGCAGCATCGATGGGGAGCGAGCGCGCCCGTTCGGGGTCGTCGGGGTGCGCCATGCCGATCGACGTGGCGTTCACCACCAGGTCGGCGTGGGAGGCGTCGCCAGAGACGCCGATGCGGGCGATGCCGGGCGCCAGGGCGACGGCCACGTGGGCTGTGGCCTCGGTGCGGTTGACCACGACGATCTCGCTCGCCCCCGCCTCGGCGAGGGCGAGGACGATGGCCCGTGCCGCCCCGCCGGCGCCGAGCACCAGGCAACGGGTGCCCTGGGGGTCGAAGCCGCCGTCGAGCCGCAGCGAGGCGACGAACCCAGGGCCGTCGGTGTTGTCGCCGACGAGGCGGTCGCCTCGACGGCTCACGCAGTTGACCGCGTCGAGCGCGAGGGCACGGTCGGAGGCCTGATCGACCGCGGCGGCGGCCGCGGCCTTGTGCGGCATCGTGACGCTGAGGCCATCGATGCCGAGGATGCGAGACGCCCTCACCGCATCGCCGCCATGGCCCTCGGCCACGTCGAAGGCGAGGTAGGCCCAGTCGAGCCCCACCGCGGCGAACGCGGCGTTGAAGATGGCGGGCGACAACGAGTGGCGGACGGGGTGGCCGATGACCGCGGCGACGCGGGTGCTCGCCGACAGCCCCGGCGCTGGGGTCGTCACGCTCAGAACAGGCCTCGGGCCCGTGATTCGTCGCGCTGCGCGACGAACTCGTCGTAGTCGTCGGTGAAGAAGTGGGTGCCGTCCTCGCCGGCGAGCACGTAGTACAGCCAGTCACCGGGCTCCGGGTTGAGCGCCGCCGCCAACGCGGCGCGGCCGGGAGCGGCGATGGGCGTGGGGGGCAGGCCGGGGAACTTGCGGGTGTTGTAGGGCGAATCGATGTCGAGATCAGCGTCGGTGAGGGGGCCGGTGCGCTCTGGACCTCGGACGTAGAGCACGGTGGCGTCGATGCCGAGCGGCATCCCGATGGCGAGGCGGTTGTGGATCACGCGCGACACCTTCGCGTACTCCTCGGGGACCCGCGACTCCTCCTCGATCATCGAGGCGATGACGATGTGCTGGTAGGCGGTGATGCCCACCGGCGCACCGGTGGCGGGGTCGAGGTTCATGTACGGCACGAGCCCGACCTCGGTGGCCACCGCGTCGAACTGGCGCTTCAAGCGACCGAGGATCTCGGCGGGTTCCTCGGTGACGTCGAACTCGTAGGTGTCGGGGAAGAGCAGCCCCTCCCAGCTCTCGATGTCGCGCGGGCGCCAATCGGACTCCATGCGGATGAGCGCGCTCGCCATCTCCTCGGACGTGAAGCCCTCGATCTGGTCTTCGAGGTGCTCGCCCATCTGGGCCACGGTGAGCCCCTCGGGAACGGTGAACCGAGCGAGCTGCACGGGCGCCGGGCCGCCCTCGAGCACCTCGATGGCCTCGTCGAAGGACATGTTCTCGGCCAGCCGGTAGCTGCCGGCCTGGAAGTCGCCGACACCCTGCCAGCGCAGGTAGTAGCGGAAGACGGTGGGGTTCTGCACCACCCCCTCCTCGGCGAGGAGCGTCGCGATGGAATCGGTGCTGGAGCCTGACGGGATGTTGAGAACGACGGCGTTGCCTGGGTCACCGGGAGGATCCATCTGACCTCGCACCCACGCCAGCGCACCGACGATGAGCACACCGAGAAGAACGGCGATGCCGAGGAACGTGAACAGGACGAGACGGGGTCCGCTCGGCGGCGGGGTGATGCGGACGTAGCGCCCGTCGTCCCAACGCCACTCGTCGTCGTCACCGTGAGCGTGGGCGGTGGGCGGGCGCTCGACGGTCGCGACCGTCGGATAGGCCTCGGCGGGGCGACTCACGCCGGCCTCGCCACCGTCGTCGACCGAGCCTGGCGAGGTGGCGGGCACGCCCGGCGGGAGCCGGCGGGCGGACGGATCGTCGTTGTCGTGGAGGTCGGGCACGTCAGTTGCCTTCGGCCGGGGGACGGTGGTGGGTGTCGAGCCACGCCTGGAGCAGGATCGACGCCGCCACCTTGTCGACGACGCGACGACGGGCGACGGCATCCAGCCCTTGCTCCATGAGTTGACGATCTGCGGTGACCGTGGTCAGCCGTTCATCGTAGGTCTCGACCGGCACCGCGAGGGCCGCGGCCAACTCGGCTGCCTCGGCCGCAGCCGCCCGCGCCGCGGGGCCCATGCTCCCGTCGAGCGACAGTGGCATGCCCACCACCACCACCTCGGCCTCGGCCTCGGCAACGAGCGCGGCGATGGCGGCGTGGTCGCGCCGGCGGTCGCCCGAGCGGGCCACGACCTCGTACGGGGTGGCGAGCGAGCCGGAGCTCAGGGCGATGCCGATGCGCTTGGAGCCGAGATCGACCCCGATCGCCCGCATCAGCCGCCGGCGGGGATGGCGCCGCGCACCATGTCGAGCGCCTCGTCGAGCTTCGACGGATCGCGCCCGCCGGCCACCGCCAGGTCGGCGTTCTTGCCCGTGCCGCCCTGGACCAGCTTCGCCGCACCCGCGATGAGGTCGGATGCGTGCAGACCCGAGTCGGTCGCCACCGCCGCGACGATGGCCACGCCCCCGCCCTCTGGCGCCCCGCCGATGACGACCCCGCGGATGCCGGGCTGCTGACGCACCGCGATGGCCAGGTCGCGCAGGTCGTCGCGTGGCATTTCATCGCGGCGGGTGACGACGATGCCATCGACGGCGTCGGCGGCGATGGCACCGGCTTGGCCGGTGGCAGCCTGGCGCTTGACCGCCTTGAGCTCGTCGCGAAGATCCTTCAGCTCGGCGAGGCGCTTCTCGATGCCCTCGACCAGTTCCTCGGGGCTGACGCCGACGAGGGAGGCGGAGCGGAGGAGGACCGCTTCTTCGTGGCGGAGGCGCTCGATGGGGCCGAGCCCGGTGACCGCCTCGATCCGCCGGAGGTTCGAGCCGATGGACCCCTCGGCGATGATCTTCATCGGGCCGATGTCGCCGAGCGCACTGACGTGGGTGCCGCCGCACAGCTCGGTGGAGTGCTCGCCCGCCTGGAGGACCCGTACCCGCTCGCCGTACTTGTCGCCGAAGAAGGCGATGGCACCGAGCTTCTCGGCCTCCTCCTTGGTGGTCTCGAAGTGGTGGACCGGCGCGTTGGCGAGGATCTCGTGGTTCACCGCGTCCTCGACGGCGGTGATCTCGTCGGGCGTGAGCGCCTCGAAGTGGCTGAAGTCGAAGCGCAGCCGACCGGGCGCCACGAGCGACCCCTGCTGCTTCACGTGGTCGCCGAGCACGCTGCGCAGCGCCCAGTGGAGCACATGGGTGCCGGTGTGGTTGCGCCGGATCGCGGCCCGACGCTCGACGTCGATGCCGACCAGCACCTTCTGGCCGACGGAGACCTCGCCCTCGACGACCGTGATGCGGTGGCGGTGCAGGCCCGGCAGGGCGTAGGTGGTGTCGAGCACCTCGACGATGCCGGTGTCGGACTGCATCTGTCCGGTGTCGCCCACCTGGCCGCCGGACTCGGCGTAGAAGGGCGTGCGGTCGAGGAAGACCTCGTCACCGACGATGCCGATGACGGTGGCCTCGGTGGCGTCCTCGTCACGGCCGGTGAAGGTCGTGGGACCGTGCTCACCGACGAGTCGCTGGTACTCGGCAGCGGCATCGTCGCTGGCCACTCCCCCACCCTTGCGCCCCGCCTTGGCCCGGCGTCGCTGTTCGTCCATCGCGGTGTCGAAACCGGCGCGATCGATGGTGTACCCCTTGAGCTCGGCCACCTCCTGGGTGACCTCGAGCGGGAAGCCGTAGGTGTCGTGGAGCTGGAAGGCCACCGCACCGGGCAGCGAGCCACCCTCGGGTAGGCGATCGAGCTCGGTGTCGAGCGTCTGCGAGCCCACACGGAGCGTCTGGCGGAAGCGGTCTTCCTCGCGGCTGACGATGCCGAGCACCAGGTCCTGGGAGCCCACCAGCTCGGGGTAGTCGTCGCCCATTATCTCGATGCAGCGCTCGACGAGCGGCGGGCACACGGGGGTCTCGACGTCGAGGAGGTAGGCGAACCTGATCGCCCGGCGGATGATGCGCCGCAGCACGTAGCCACGGTCCTCGTTCGACGGGATGACGCCGTCGGCGATGAGGAACGCCATGGTGCGGGTGTGGTCGGCCAGCAGGCGCAACGCGATGTCGCCGAGGTCGGAATCGCCGAGCCGTTTGCCGGTGACGGCCTGGGCCGCGTCGACGAGCATCGACAGCGAATCGGCCGCGTACATGCTCGGGGTCCCCGCAAGCGCGCCGAGGATGCGCTCGAGGCCTGCTCCCACATCGATGCCCTTGTTCTCGAGGTCGACGAGGCTGCCATCGGCGCGCCGGAAGAACTGGGGGAAGACGTTGTTGTAGATCTCGACGTAGCGGCGCTCGGCGGCCGGGTTGGCGGGGCCGCCGTCGGGGCCGTGCTCGGGACCGAAGTCGAAGAACAGCTCGGAACTGGGGCCGCACGGGCCGGTGTCGCCCATCTCCCAGAAGTTGTCCTCGCCCAGCCGTTGGATGCGCTCGCGCGGGAACCCGACCGCGTCGGCCCAGATCTCCTCGGCTTCGTCGTCGGATTCGTGCACGGTGACCCATACCCGGTCACCGTCGATGCCGAGTACCTCGGTGACCATCTCCCAGGCCCACGGGATGGCCTCGGCCTTGAAGTAGTCGCCGAAGCTGAAGTTGCCGAGCATCTCGAAGAAGCTGAGGTGGCGCAGCGAGCGGCCGATGGCGTCGAGGTCGTTGTGCTTGCCGCCGGCCCGAACGCACTTCTGCACCGAGACGGCGCGGCGGGGCGTGAATGGCACCGGCTCCTCGCCGAGGAAGTACGGCACGAACTGCATCATCCCCGAGTTGGTGAACATCGGCGCGCTCGGGTGCGTGGGGATGAGGCTCGACGATGGGACGTGGGTGTGGGCGCGGGCCTGGAAGAACTCGATCCAGGCCTGCCGCAGCTCGCTGGCTCTCATGATGGGCACAGCCTACCGACGTGCCGCAGGAGCCCCGAGCTCACTTCGCAGCCGCGCCTCGGCCTCGCGCATGCCGGCTCGCCCCTCGGCCGCCGCGTCGCGGAGGTCGAGCCCCATCTGACGGACCGCCCCCGAGACCTCGGCCGTCACACCGGTGGGCGTGAAGCGCGCCGCGGTACGACGTACCCGAACCAGCACCCAGAGGGTGCCGCCCGATCCAAGGCCGGCCCCCACCAGCAGCCAGAAGAGCCTCTTGAACACGGCGATCAGCCCCGGTTGCGCAGGCGTCGGGCGGCGCGGCTGGTTCCTGACGCGAACGCCATCGCCTTGATGAGCGGGTTCGAGACCACGAGGTAGGTGAGCCGCGATGCCGAGTCGACCGTGGTGGAGATGGCGTCGGCTCGGTCGAGCAACCGGTCGACCCGCTCGAGCTCGACGTTGGTCTGGGTGGCGGCCCGGCGCAGCTCGGCGACGGCCGGCACCGTCTCGAGCTGCAACTGTTCGACGGTGTCGCGCAGGGAACCGACGACCCGCAACAAGGACCACGCCGCGAAGAGCAGCACCACAACGGCCGCCACGCTCGTGATCGTGACGACGACGACGGCGAGATCGCCGGCGCTCACCTTCGGGGCTCTTCGTGGGCGGCCATGCGATCGGCGATCTCCTGTTCGGCACCGTGCGGTGACGGCTCGTAGTAGCGCACCCGCTGCAGGGGGGCCGGCCGGTGCGCCTGCGGAACCCACCCGGCCGGGTCGTCGTGAGGGTACTCGTAGCCCGTGCCGTGCCCGAGCGTGGCCGCACCCTTGTAGTGCGCGTCGCGCAGGTGAACGGGCACCGAGTCGTCGCCGCCCTTCTGGGCGTCAGCCTTCGCCCGGCCGAGGGCGACGGTGACCCGGTTCGACTTGGGGGCGGTGGCCAGGTGCACGACCGCGTGGGCCAGGTTGAGCTGCGCCTCGGGCAGCCCGACGAACTCGACGGCGCGCGCCGCGGCATCGGCCACGACGAGGCTCTGCGAGTCGGCCATGCCGATGTCCTCGGACGCCAAGACGACGAGCCGGCGCGCGATGAAGCGGGCGTCCTCGCCCGCGTCGAGCATGCGCGCCAACCAGTAGAGCCCGGCGTCGGCATCGGACCCCCGGATGCTCTTGATGAAGGCGCTGATGACGTCGTAGTGGGCGTCGCGGCCGTAGCGCAGGGCCTTGGTGTCGACCGCGGCCTCGGCATGGGCCAACGTGACGTGATGTGGTCCGTCGCCGGCCGCGGCGAGGGCCACTGCCACCTCGAGGGCGGTGAGCGACTGCCGCCCGTCGCCGCCGGCGCGCTCGGCGATGTGATCGAGGGCGTCGTCGTCGGCCGTGGCGCCTTCGAGCGCGAGCCCCCGTTCGAGCAGGGTGCGCACGGCGCCGGTGTCGAGCTGTTCGAGTCGGAAGAGCGTGGAGCGCGACAGCAGTGGCGGGTTCACCTCGAAGAACGGGTTCTCGGTGGTGGCGCCCACCAGCACCAGGAGCCCCGACTCGACCGATGGGAGGAGGGCGTCCTGCTGGGCCTTGTTGAACCGGTGGACCTCGTCGAGGAACAAGATCGTGCCCTGCCCGTGCTGGCCGAGCCGCGTCCCGGCCCGGGCGATGACCTCGCGCACGTCCTTCACCGACGCCGACACAGCCGATAGTTGCTCGAAGGCCTTGCTGGTCGAGTCGGCCACCAGTCGGGCGAGGGTGGTCTTGCCCGTGCCGGGCGGTCCCCAGAACACCACCGACGACAGGCGATCGGCCTCGAGGAGGATCCGCAGCGGCGCCCCCACCGAGAGGAGGTGGTCCTGGCCCACGACGTCGTCGAGGGTGCGCGGCCGCAGCCGCGCGGCCAGTGGCGCTTGGCGTTGGAGCCGCTCGTCGGCGGCGGCGGAGAAGAGGTCGTCGGCCACGGGTCGAGGCTACAGAGCCGTGCCAACGGGTTGTCGGCGTGTCACCATTCCCAGATGCGCTGGTACGCGGTGCTCTTCTGGATCTGGGTGATCGGTTCGCTCCTGGCGCTCATCTGGCGTCGCGCCAACCCGTCGTCCCGACCGTCGTCGTCCACCGCAGCGCCCGCGGTCGACACATCGCGAGATCGCGTGTGGGCTCCTCCCCCATCTGACGGACCCCTCGGGCCCGGTTTCATGCCCGCCACCACGGTGTCATCGGAGTCCCCCGGGTCGGCCGCGGTCGATCGCGCTCACACGCTGCCCGAGCTGCTCGCCGGCATCACGCTGCCGTACGGGCTCGTGCCCCTCACCCAGTCGAGCGGAAGCCACGACCTGGCCACCCACATCGTGGTGGCCACGTCGTCGGCCCCGGCCGACGAGGTCACCCAGGGCCTCACCGACGAGCTCGAGCGCCTCGGCTACACGGTGTCGCGCACCGGCCAGTACCTGAGGCTGGCCGAGGGGTCCCGCGGCGAGGTCGGCTTCGAGGTGCATCCGAACGCTGCCTCTGTCGTCGACAGCGGCGCGCCGCGCTTCCCCACCGCCGCGCCCGGCACCGTGGTGGTCGAGTTACGGGCCCTGTAGTGCTCAGGCCTTCGGCGGAAGCGTTCGCAACCCCAGCTCGGCGAGCTGCTCGGGTTCGAGCGGCGTGGGTGCGTTGGTGAGTGGATCGGCACCCGACTGCGTCTTGGGGAACGCGATGACCTCGCGGATGTTCTCCTCGCCGGCGAGGATCGCCACCAGGCGATCGATGCCGAAGGCGAACCCGGCGTGCGGCGGCGCGCCGTAGCGAAAGGCGTCGAGCAGGAACCCGAACTTCACCTGTGCCTCGTCCGGCGTGATGCCGAGGAGACCGAAGATCTTCGACTGGACGTCGCCTCGGTGGATCCGCACGCTGCCGGAACCGAGCTCCCAACCGTTGACCACCAGGTCGTAGGACTGCGACCGCACCGCCAGCAGGTCGTCGCCCGACGTGCTGTCGAGCAGGTGCATGTCGTCGACGTGGGGCATGGTGAAAGCGTGGTGGGCCGGGATGGGCGACCCGGACTCGTCGAGACCCTCGAAGAGCGGGAAGTCGACGATCCAGAGGAACTGGAAGCCGCCTTCGTTCACCGGCGGTCGGCCCAGCTCGAGGCGAAGCAGCCCAAGCACGTGGCGCACGGCGTCGCGTTCGTCGGCCACGAGGAGGAGCAGATCGCCGGCCTTGGCTTCGAGCGCCTCGGCGATCCCCGATAGCTCGGGCTCGGAGAGGAACTTCGCCACCGGAGAGCTGATGGTGCCCCCCTCCTCCACCTTCATCCACACCAGGCCCTTGGCGCCGTAGCGCTTGGCAGTGTCGGTGAGCGCATCGAGCTGGTTGCGGGTGGTGTCGGCGGCGCCCGGGACGCGGATGCCCTTCACGCAGGGGGCCTTGAAGGCGTTGAACCCGGTGGCGGCGAACACCTCGGTGAGCTCGACCAACTCCATGCCGAAGCGGACGTCGGGCTTGTCGGAGCCGAAGCGCTCCTGTGCCTCGAGCCAGGTCATGCGGGGGATGTCGCTGACCGTGTCGCCGGTGGCGGCCTCGACCGCGGCCGACACCGCGTGGGTGATGAACGCCAGGACGTCGTCCTGGGACGCGAAGCTGGCCTCGGCGTCGAGCTGGATGAACTCGAACTGGCGGTCGGCGCGGAGGTCCTCGTCGCGCAGGCACCGAGCCAGCTGGTAGTAGCGGTCGATGCCGCCGACCATGCAGAGCTGCTTGAACAGCTGCGGGCTCTGCGGGAGTGCGTAGAACGAGCCGGGCTTGAGACGCGCCGGCACCACGAAGTCGCGCGCTCCCTCGGGCGTCGACGCGATGAGCATCGGCGTCTCGATCTCGACGAAGTCCTGCTCCTCCATGGCACGCCGGATGGCGCTGTTGACCCGGGCACGCAGGCGCAGGTTGCGCTGCATGCGGTCGCGGCGGAGGTCGACGTAGCGGTGGCGCAGGCGGATGGTCTCGTCGGTGTCGATGCGTTCGTCGACGGGGAACGGCGGCGGCTCGGCCACCGAGAGGATCTCGACCTCGCAGTCGCCCACCTCGATCTCGCCCGTGGAGAGGTTGGGGTTGACCGTGCCCTCCGGACGGTGCCGCACCGTGCCGGTGACCCGAATGACGTACTCCGAGCGCAGGTCGTGGGCGCCATCGACGACGCACTGGACGTAGCCGGTGCGATCGCGGAGGTCCACGAAGGCCAGGTGCTCGCCGTGCTCGCGTCGCCGGCCGACCCACCCGCACAACGACACCCGCCGGCCCACGTCGTTCGCGCTGAGCTCGCCGCACATGTCGGTGCGCATGGGCAGAGCGGAGTGGCTGGTGTCGGTCACAGTCGCTTCCTCAGGTGGTCGATGACGGTGTCGAGCGCGATGCGCTCCTGGGGTTCGTCGTGGCGCAGGTCGCGGACGGTGACCTCGTCGGCCGCCGCCTCGTCCTCGCCGATGATGAGGGCGATCGCGGCGCCGGAGCGGTCGGCCGCCTTCATCTGCGACTTCATGGAGCGGCCGCCGTAGGCGCGGTCGGCCGCGAGGCCGGCCCGGCGCAGGTCGGCCACGAGGTCGCGTGCATGGGTACCGTCGACGACGTCGACGATGAAGATCGACGAGGCGGCCTCGGCAGCGGGGAACACGCCCTCGGCATCACAGGCGAGCAGCATGCGCTCGATGCCCGTTCCGAACCCGATGCCCGGGGTTGAGGGCCCGCCGAGCGCCTGGGCCAGGCCGTCGTAGCGCCCTCCCCCGCCGATGCCGTTCTGGGCTCCCTCGAGGGCGCGGGCCTGGAACTCGAACGTGGTGTGGGTGTAGTAGTCGAGGCCCCTGACCAGGCGAGGTTCGACCCGGTGCTCGATGCCGAGCGCGTCCAGCCCCTCGAGCACGCGTGCGAAGCGGTCGCGGGCCTCGGTGGTGAGCGATTCGTCGATGCGCGGCGCGTCGTCGGTGACGGCCCGGGTCGCAGCTCGCTTGGAGTCGAGGACCCGCATCGGGTTGGTGGCGACGGTAGGTCGGTCGGCGGGGTCGAGGTCGTCGGAGCGCTCGCCGAGCCACGCGCCGAGCGTCTCGGTGTAGGACGACCGGTCGTCGGCGGTGCCCATCGAGTTGACGACGAGGTCGACCTGGCGCAGCCCGAGCGAGGCGTAGAGGTCGGCCTGGAGGGCGATGACCTCGACGTCGAGGTCGGGGTCGTCGGCTCCCATGGCCTCGATGCCGAGCTGGTGGTGCTGGCGGTAGCGGCCGGCCTGCGGGCGCTCGTAGCGGAAGTTGGGGCCCACGTACCAGGCCTTCCACGGAGACCCCACGGGCCGATGCTGCACGTAGGCGCGCACGATGGATGCGGTGCCTTCTGGGCGCAGCGCCATGTGGCGGCCGCCCTTGTCGGTGAAGTCGTACATCTCCTTGGTGACGATGTCGGTACCCTCACCCACCCGGTGGAAGACGCCGAGCTCCTCGAACATGGGGCTGATGACCAGCCCGTAGCCGGCCCGCCCGACGTGTCCGGCGAAGTGCGCGACGAGAGACCCCCATCGCGAGGATTCGGGAGCGAGGACGTCGTGCGTCCCCGAAGGGGCGGTGAAGGAGCTGTCGGCCACCCGGCGAGACTACCGGGCCGTTCTCGGTGCACCGGCACCGATTCGGTGCCGCTGCGAGGTGTCGAGGCGGCCGATCGGGCGAAGGGCCGCGCCGCGGCGCAGGATCTGACAGTCTCGCTTCCACACCCATGCGGACACCCGCACCAGACCGAAAGTGGAGTCCGTCGCATGCCCCGTCACCTCCGCCACACGATCGCTGTTCTCGTCGCCCTCGGCCTCGCCATCAGCACCCCGTCGCCGGCCACGGCGCAGACCTCCGTCGTCGCACCCTCCTCCGCTGGCGGGCAGGTCGTGGCGCTCTCGTCCCCGAAGTCGGGCGCCAACGACCTGTCGATCGATCGGTTGTACCTGGCGTTCTTCCTGCGTGAGCCCGATGCCGGTGGCCTCGCGTACTGGCATGACCAGGCGGCGAACGGAACGACCCTGTCGGCCGTCTCGTCCTACTTCGCCGCCTCCCCCGAGTTCACCGTTCGCTACGGCCATCTGGCCGACGACGCCTTCGTCGACCTCGTGTACGCCAACGTCATGGGACGCGAGCCCGACGCTTCGGGCCGAGCCCACTGGGTGGGCGTCCTCCGCGATCGCCGCCTGTCGAGGGGCGGAGTGATGCTGGCGTTCTCGGACTCGGCGGAGTTCAAGACGAGGTCGGGCCTGATCGGTCTTCTGACCGAGGTCCAGGTCGTGGAAGCGCAACCGGGCGAGAAGCGACTCATCCTCGTCGACCGTTCGGGCCGGAGCGCCACCCCCCTCCTCCCGCCGCTGGCCGAGCGCCGCAGCTACATCCACGTGCGCTTCCCCACCGACGGCTCCGGTCGACCTCTCGTCGACCGCGCCACCCCGCTCCTGGTGCGGGGGAGCTACCGCAACGGCAGCGCCCCCACCTGCTCGCCCCAGCAGCGCGACGACGCGATCGTCGTGTGCCTGGGGTTCGCCCGCCAAGACCAGCAGTCCGGTGTGCAGTGGGGCGACATCCCCAACAACTCCGGCGACGTGACGGCGCTGCTCGACCACCTGCTCACGGATCGCAGCCTCGTCGGCCGGATCGACACCGAGCGCATCGTCTACACCGGTGCCTCGATGGGAGGGATCTCGGGGCTCTACTTCGCGCATCCCGACTTCCAGGATCCGCGCATCCGAGCGGTCCACTCCGTCATCGGCTTCGCCCCCTTCGCCATCGCAGAGATCACCGAACCCGTGGACTGGGTCGCGTCCCCCGCGATCCTCATGACGAACAACCTGGACGACCCCGGGATCACCTATGAACTGGCTCGCCGCACCGTGGAGGCGGCCGGACCCGGACGAGTCACGTTCGTCACCAGTCGCACCGGTGGCCACGGAACGCCGTGCCGGGCTGCGCAACGTCACGCCGACGCGTGGATCGAGCACCACCTCGTCGGTGGTCCGGCGCCGTCGGCCGACACCGTGACCGGTTGTGCAGCGATCGGGGTGCTGCCGGGGGGCACCACCGGCTTCGGGTTGGCCGACCCGTTCCGCCGATGACAGAGCTCGGGCTCAGTTGCCCTTGCCTGGGAGCAGCCGGTACGCGTCGTACACCGAGTCGATGCCCTTGACGGTGCTGATGAGCGAGTCGAGGTGCGACGGGTCGCCCAGCTCGAAGTCGAAGCGCATCTTGGAGATGCGGTCGGAGCCCGTGGTGGTGCTGCAGGCGATGATGTTGACGTGGTGGTCGGCGAGCACCGACGAGACGTCGCGGAGGAGCCGGGCCCGGTCGAGGGCCTTCACCTCCATCGAGGCCACGAAGAACCCCGACGGCGCGCTGTCCCACTCGACGTCGATGAGGCGGTCGGACTGACCGGTGGCGAGCGAGGCGGCGTTGGCGCAGTCGGCGCGGTGCACCGACACCCCACGTCCGCGAGTGACGAACCCCATGATCTCGTCGCCGGGCACCGGTGTGCAGCAGCGCGACAACCGCACCATGACGTCGTCGAGCCCCTCGACGTGCACCCCTGACGACGCGCCGCCGGGGCGCTTGCGGGTGGTGCGGGCCGTGCGCGGGAGCTGCTCCTCGATCTCGGGCTCACCGCCGTGCAAGGCCTTGGCGATCTTGCCGGCCACCGACTTGGCCGAGACGTGGTTCTCGCCGATGGCGGCGTGGAGGGCGTCGACGTCGGTGTAGTTGAGGCCCTCGGCCACCTCGACGAGCAGCGGCGACTTGTTGAGCTTCTGGACCGGCAGGCCCTCGCGGCGCAACTCTCGCTCGAGCGCGTCGCGGCCTGTCTCGATGGCATCCTCGCGGCGCTCGCGCGAGAACCACTGGCGGATCTTGTTGGTGGCCCGCGGCGTGATGGCGATGCTGAGCCAATCGCGCGAGGGACCAGCGCCCTCGACCTTGGAGGTGAAGATGTCGACGGTGTCGCCCGAGCTCAGCGTGGAGTCGAGAGGCACGAGGCGACCGTTGACCCGGGCACCGATGCAGGCGTGGCCCACCTCGGTGTGCACCGTGTAGGCGAAGTCGATCGGGGTGGCCCCCACCGGCAGGCTGATGACCCGGCCCTTGGGGGTGAAGACGAACACCTCGTCCTGGTCGAGGTCGATCTTGAGGTTGGCCATGAACGCCGAGGGGTCCGACGTCTCCTGCTGCCAGTCGATGATGCGGTTGAGCCAGGCCACGTCGTCGCGTGACGCCGAGTCCTTGTAGCTCCAGTGCGCGGCCACGCCGAACTCGGCCCGGTTGTGCATCTCGGTGGTGCGGATCTGCACCTCGAGCGGCTTGCCCTGCGGCCCGATCACCGTTGTGTGCAACGACTGGTAGAGGTTGAACTTGGGCATGGCGATGTAGTCCTTGAACCGCCCCTGCACCGGCTTCCACGTGGCGTGGATCGAGCCGAGCGCGGCGTAGCAGTCCTTCACCGTCTCGACGGTGACCCGGATGCCCACCAGGTCGAAGATGTCGTCGAACTCGCGACCCTTCACCACCATCTTCTCGTAGATGCTCCAGTAGTGCTTCGGGCGCCCGGTGACCTCGGCGTTGATGCGCAACTCGGCGAGGCGGGCCTTGACCTGCTCGAGCACCTGGAACAGGTAGATCTCGCGCTCGGGGGCACGGGTGGAGACCATCTGGTCGATCTCGGCGTAGCGCTTGGGGTGCAACGAGGCGAACGACAGGTCCTCGAGCTGCATCTTCAGCTCCTGCATGCCCAACCGGTGGGCCAACGGCGCGTAGATGTCGATGGTCTCCTGAGCCGTGCGGGCCTGCTTCCACGACGGCATGGCGGCGATGGTGCGCATGTTGTGCAGCCGGTCGGAGAGCTTGATGATGAGGACCCGCAGGTCCTTGGCCATCGCCACCAGCATCTTGCGCATGGTGGCGGCCTGCTGCGCCTCCTTGGAGTCGAACTTGAGCCGATCGAGCTTGGTGACGCCATCGACGATGGCTGCCACCTCGGCGCCCAGCTCGCGCTCGACGTCGGAGAGCTCCATTCCCGTGTCCTCGACCGCGTCGTGCAGGAGGGCGGCGGCGATGGTGACCTCGTCGAGGCCCAACTCGGCGACGATGCGGGCGACCGCGAGGGGGTGGGTGATGTAGGGCTCGCCCGACATGCGGGTCTGGCCCTGGTGGGCCTCGCGGCCGAGCTCGTAGGCGCGGGTGATGGTGGCGATCTGTGCCTTGGAGTCGCGACCCTTGAAGGCGGTGATGAGCGGGGCGACCTCGACCGAGGCCGGGGCGAGCTCTCGACGCCAGGGTAGGACGCGGTTGACGGTGGCCACGGGCTCAGGCTACCGGCCACCTGGGCAGGCCAAGGTCAGCGCTTCTTGCCCTTCTTCCGGGGCCGCGGCGGGTGGCTCATCGTCGACGCGATGGGTCGGGTGGCCACACCCGCCGACCCGCTGCCGTCGCTCGGGCGCGGGCTCGGGCGACGGGACCGGTCGGGGGCACCATCGCGGGCATCCCCGAGGACCGAGACAGCGTCGCTGCGGTGGCCGCCGAGGGCCTCGCGGACCTGGCGGTTGCGGGGTTCGCGCTCCTTCAGCCACAGCAGCACCGGCACCGCCACGAAGATCGTGGAGTAGGCGCCCACCAGCTGACCGACGGTGAGGGCGATGGCGAACTCCTCGAGCGTGATGGCGCCCATCATCCACGAACCGACCACCAGCATCGACAACACCGGGAGGGTGGCGACCAGCGACGTGTTCACCGACCGCATCAGCACCTCGTTCGTGGCGTAGTTGGCCACGTCGGTGTAGGTCATGCGGTGCGTGGTGCCCACGAACGCCGCCGAGCTCCGCAGCTTGTCGAACACGATCACCGTGTCGTACAGCGAGTAGCCGAGGATCGTCAGGAAAGCGATGACCGTGGCCGGTGTGACCTCGAACTGGAGCAGCGCATAGCTGCCCACCGTGAGCACGATCGTGTGGATCACCGCGGCGAACGAGCCCACCGCCATCTTCCACTCGAGGCGGATGGTCAGGTAGAGCGTGATGGCGACGAAGAAGTAGAGCAACGCCCGCACCGCTGCGTCGGTGACGGCATCACCCCACGACGGGCCGACGGTGTTGACCGACACCTGGCCCCGATCGACGCCGGCTGCCTCGGCAATTGCGGTGACGATGGCGTCGCTCTCGTCGACCGCCTCGACGCCGCCTTGGACCTTGACGCTGCGGTCGCCGGTGGTGGTGGTGACGATCTGGATGCGAGCGCCCTCGTTGCCGGAGTCGCGCAACGCGTCGCGGGTGTCCTCGACGCTCAACTCGGCCGACGGCACCTCCCAGACACCGCCACCCTCGAAGTCGATTCCCAGGTTGAGACCCTGCACGACGAGGGCGGTCCCGCAGATCACGATGAGCACGGCTGAGATGATCATCTGGCGGCGCCACGAGGGCCGGAAGTCGAAACCTGGGTTTCCGCTGTAGAGACGGCTGGCGAGGCTCACGACGGGACCTCCACGGTCGGGGGCTGCGCCGAGGCGGGCGTGGTGGCCTCGGTCCGGAGGGCGGGGATGCCCAACCAGCGGGGATGGGCGTTGAGGAACTTCGATCGCCCGGCTGCCACGCAGAGCGGACGCATGAAGTAGTAGGCCACGAAGAGGTCGAGGATGGTGGCGAGTCCCAGGAAGAGCGCGAATCCCCTGACCGGGCCGATCGAGAGCCAGTAGATGAGGCCAGCACCGATGAGGGTGCTGACGTCGGCCTTCACGATGGTGGAGAACGCTTCGCTGAACGCACGCTCGATGGCCGAGCGAACCGGACGGCCGCTGCGCACGTCCTCCTTGACGTTCTCGTAGTAGACGATGTTCGAGTCGACCGACACGCCCACCGACACGATGAGGCCGGTGACTCCGGCAAGGGTGAGGGCGAGGCCCTGGGTTTCACCGAGCCAGGCCACGATCGACCACAGCAGGCCGGCACCGACGAGGAACGAGCCCATGGCGATGAGCCCGAGCACGCGGTAGTAGCCGATCATGAACAGGGCGACGAGGGCGATGCCGACGAGGCCGGCGACCACGCCGGCATCGAGGGCGTCACGGCCGAGGGTGGCCGACACCGTCTGGGTCTGCTGCGTCTCGAGCTCGACGGGCAGGGCCCCGAAGCGGAGGACCAGCGCAAGGTCCTTCGCCTCCTCCTCGGTGAACGAACCGCTGATGCTGATCTGGTCACGGGTGAAGCTCGGCGTCTGGATCGTGGGAGCCGAGATGACGGTGCCGTCGAGCTCGATGCCGAGCTGCGTGGTCGGACAGGTCTCGGCAGCGTTGAAGCAGGTGGCCGCGATCGCGTTCCATGCATCGATGCCCTCGGCACCCTCCTTCAGCTCGAGCAAGACCTCCCACTGGTTGACGCCACCGAGGACTGCGTCCGCATCGGCGACCGCCGCGCCGAAGACCGCGGTGGGCCCTAGCCGGTAGCGGCGGATGGTGTTGCCGTCGTCGTCGGCCTCGGGCAGCACGACCTCGGCCTCGGCGGTGACATCCTCCGGCGGCGTGTTCTCCTCCTCGATGGGGCCCAAGCCGAGTACCGGATCTTCGATCTCGAGCACTGGGCGGAAGCGCAGCTCGGCGGTCTGACCGACGAGGTCGAGGGCGCGCTGGGGGTCGTCGACGCCGGGGAGCGAGACGATGATGTTCGAGCCCTGGAGGGTGACCTCGGGCTCGGCGACACCGAGGGCGTCGACGCGGCGCCGCATGATGTCGATCGACTGGTTGAGCTGGTCGGTGGTGGCCGCTTCGGTGGGTTTCAGCACCACCGAGACGCCGCCCTGCAGGTCGAGGCCGAGGAGCGGCTCGTTCCCCGCGGCGAACGTGTACACGAGCGCTCCGATGGCGAGGAGGAGCGTGAGGACGAACGGCATCGCTTGCCTGCGGCGCATCAGGCGTCGCTCTCGTGATCGGTGCCATCGTCGGCGTCGTCGGTCGTGGCGGTGCCGTCCTCGAACTCGATGGTGGTGGCGATGGCGCCGCGTGCCACCCGGATCTCGACGCCCGACGCGATCTCGAGGAACAGGTCGCCGTCGTCCTCGTCGGTGATCGTGCCGTAGATGCCGCCGTTGGTGAGGACGTCGTCGCCCACCTCGAGGTTCTCGAGCAGGGCGCGATGGGCCTTGGCGCGCCGCTGTTGCGGCAGCAGGAGGGCGGCCCACATCACGGCGAGCAGGACGATGAAGACGATGATTTCCATGAGGTACGGGTCCTTCGGACGGGCTGGTGGCCAGGCGGAGACGCTAGCCGCCAGCTCGACGGTGTCAGATGACCCCCGGTCGGGTCCACACGTCGAGGACCTCGCGGCGCATCGCGGCGAACCGGCCGTCGACGATGGCGGCCCGCATGCGCGCCACCAGGTCGAGGGTCCAGGCCACGTTGTGGAGGGTGCAGAGGCGGCGGCCGGTGGGCTCGTTCACCATCAGGAGGTGGCGCAGGTAGGCACGCGAGTACCGCCCGGTGCCGTCGCCGTCGAAGTCGGGGTCGAGCGGTCCGTCGTCGTCGGCGTGCTTGGCGTTGCGCAGGTTCAGCCGACCGGCCGAGGTGAGGATGGTGCCATGGCGGCCGAGCCGGGTGGGCAGGACGCAGTCGAACATGTCGACGCCGAGGCCGACCGCCTCGACGAGCCCGACGGGGTCGCCCAAGCCCATGAAGTACCGCGGTTGATCGGCTGGCAGCTCGTCGAGTGTGGACGCCAGGGCCTCGACCATCTGCTCGCGTCCCTCCCCCACCGACAGCCCGCCGACCGCGTAGCCGTCGAACCCGATCTCGAGCGTGCGACGGGCGCTCTCGACGCGGAGGGCGGAATCGGTGCCGCCCTGCACGATGCCGAACTGCGCCTGGTCGCGCCCCTGCTCGATGCGCTGCGGCTGCTCTGCGAGGAAGGCGGCCCGACCCCTGGCGGCCCAACGAACGGTGCGATCCACGGCGGCCCTCAGCACCTCCGGCGGCGACGGCAGCGAGGGACACACATCGAGCACCATCGAGATGTCGGCACCGAGCTGGGCCTGCACCGTGGCCGCTCCCTCGGGGGTGAGATGATAGGTGGTGCCGTCGTAGGTGGACTTGAAGCGGGCGCCCTCGTCGTCGACCTTCGGCTCGAGGCTGAAGATCTGGTAGCCGCCCGAGTCGGTGAGGACGTGCCCGCCCCAGTCCATGAAGCCGTGGAGCCCGCCGAGGCGATCGATGAGATCGGCCCCCGGACGTAGCATCAGGTGGTACGTGTTGCCGAGCATGATCTGGATGCCGAGACGTTCGAGGTCGTGCGCGGCCAGGGTGCCCACCGCGGCCTTGGTGCCCACGGGCATGAACACCGGGGTGCTGATGGTGCCGCGCTGGGTGTTGACGGTGCCGGCACGAGCGGCCCCGTCGGTGGCCTCGACGTCGATGTGGAGCTTCACGAGGGGCCTCGCTGCAACAACATGGCATCGCCGAACGACAAGAACCGGTACTGCTCGGCGAGCGCCACGTCGTAGAGGTCGCGCCACCGCGGGCCGACGAAGGCGTCGATCATCACCAGGAGCGACGAGCGCGGCACGTGGAAGTTGGTGAGCAGCACGTCGACGACCCGCCACGGGTGGTCGCCGCGGATGAAGAGCTCGGTGCGGCCCACGAGCATGCCGAGTGCGGCCGCCGATTCGAGGGCGCGCACGGTGGTGGTACCGACAGCGACGACGCGGGCTGCCGTCTCGCACGCAGCCATCGTCTCGGGCGGCACCCGGAACTGCTCGGCGTGCATCACGTGATCCTCGACCCGTTCGACGGTGATGGGCCGGAACGTGCCGAGGCCGACGACGAGCTCGATGCGAGCCACCACGGCACCGGCCGCCTCGCAGGCCTCGAGCACCGCCGGGGTGAGGTGCAGGCCCGCGGTGGGTGCCGCCACCGAGGCGGGACGATCGGCGTAGACGGTCTGGTAGCGCTCGGGGTCGTCGAGCTGCTCGTGGATGTAGGGGGGCAGCGGGATCTCGCCGTGGCGGTCGAGCGCGGCCATCTCCTCGTGTGCCGTGCGGAGCCGGACATGGCGCCGGCCCTCGCCGAGGTCGGCGCCCACCTCGACCTCGAACGCCGTGCCTGCGCCATCGGAGCGCGGCCGCAGCGTCGTGCCGGGAGCGACCTTGCGGCTCGGCTTCACCAGCGCCTCCCACCCGCCGGCGGTGGGCTCGAGGAGCAGCACCTCGACCTGGGCACCAGTGGACTTCTGGAGCAGCAACCGGGCGCGCAGCACCCGCGTGTCGTTCACCACGATGAGGTCGCCGGGTCTGACCAGGGTGGGGAGGTCGGCGACCGTGAGGTGCCGCGGCGGGCACCCGGGGCCGTCGTCGACCAGCAGGCGCGCCGCATCGCGTGGCTCGACCGGTCGCTGGGCGATGCGCTCGGGCGGCAGGTCGTAGTCGAAGGCGGCGAGGTCCATGGGCCCCGTGAGGCTAACGGTCAGCTGAAGAGGTTGGGGGCGTCGGTGTCGGGGGCGCGGCTCGGCGGCTCGACTCCGAGGTGCTGCCAGGCGGCGGGTGTGGCGACCCGGCCGCGGGGGGTGCGCATGAGCAGGCCCAGCTGGATGAGGAACGGCTCGTAGACGTCTTCGACGGTCTCGGGCGGCTCACCCACGCTGATGGCGAGGGTGGACAAGCCGACCGGGCCGCCGCTGAAACGCACGCAGATGGCGTCGAGGATGGCACGGTCGACCTTGTCGAGCCCGAGCTCGTCGACGCCGAACACCTTGAGGCCCGCCCGTGCCGTGTCGTGATCGACGATGCCGGCTGCCCGCACCTCGGCGAAGTCGCGCACCCGACGCAGGAGGCGATTGGCGATGCGGGGGGTGCCCCGAGCTCGGCGGGCGATCTCGCCCGCCCCTCCCTCGTCGAGCTGCACGTCGAGGATGCGGGCCGCACGCACCACGATCGATTGCAGGTCGACCGCGGTGTAGTAGTCGAGCCGGGCAACGAGACCGAAGCGGTCGCGCAGGGGTCCGGTGATGAGGCCGGTGCGGGTGGTGGCGCCGACG
>JAENWR010000076.1 GCA_016649895.1 Acidimicrobiia bacterium
CTCCGCGGTCGCCTCGGCGGCGGCGTCATCGGCCGCGGGCGCGTCGGTAGCCGGCACCTCGGTGTCGAGCATCGTCTGCTCGGGCACCTCGGCGGCCGGCGCGTCGTCGGCCGGAGCGGCAGGCGTGATGCCCGCCAGCTCGAAGATCATGTCGATGATGTCGGCCTTCTTGGTCCGCGAGCCGGGCTTGCCGCCCATCGCCGTGGCGATGGTCATGAGCTCGCTGCGGTCCTTGCGTTCGAGAGCCGAGCGCTCGAGTGCCTGTGGCTGGTCGCTCACCTGCACCTCTTTCGTGGGTGGGTTGGATCGGGGAGGTCCGCGGCGCCGGCTGCACGGACGGTGCCGGCATCGGGTGACGGATCGGGGGAGGCATCCTTGCCCCGTCGGGGCCGCACCCGTGAGAACGGGATGGATCGGACCCACAGCCCTCGGACGAGGCGCTGGACGCGGATGCCGCCGTCGCACTGCGCCGGCCCGAGGGCCAGCAGGTCGAAACCCCCTGTGACGACGACCACCGCAGGCTACTGGCCGCCGCGACGCCCGCACAACCGACCCGGCAGGTGGCGTCGCGACCACGCTCAGGCGTCGAGCAGCGCGTCGGCACCCAGGTCGAGGGCCTGCGCCGTGTGGCGCTCGGCCATGGCGAGGAACATCGCATCGCCGCGCTCGTCGCCGCGCACGATCATCGAGGCCACCACGGCCATCTGCAATCCGCTGAGGGAGAACCGCCGGTAGTCGGCCCAGCACTCATCCCAGCTGTAGCCGGTCACCCCTCGGGCGAGCAGCCCATCGTGGTAGCGGCGGACCATGTCCTCCTCGTGGCGACGCCGATCGTCGGTGACCAGGCCTGAACCGAGGAGGTAGGCCAGGTCGTCGGTGCCGATGCCGAGGGCCACCGTCTGCCAGTCGACCACCGTGACCTCGCAGCTGCCGTCCGGGTCGAGCGCAGGTCGGAACAGGAGGTTGTCGAGGCGGAAGTCGCCGTGGACGATCGTGATCGGGCCGTCGGCGCGGCGCGCCGCCCAGCGGGCGAGGCCGTCGCCGAACTTGGCACCCAAGCGTCGCACGTCGTCGCTCACACGACCGTCATAACGCTCGAGGAACCCTGGCCACAGGGCGGCGTAGAACGCCTGGATCGTGGTGCCCGAGTCGGTGGTGGGCCGCTGAAGCCAGGCGATCTGGTCGAGGGTGGGATCGTCCCAGCGGGGAGCGTGGAGGGCGCAGAGCTGATCGACGGCGACCGCCGCGAGATCGACCGAGCAGCCCTCGATCTGGTCGCCCTGCACGGCCGGAGCCATGTCCTCGAAGACGAGGGTCGACAGGTGGGCATCCGGGTCGTGCTCGACGTGGTGGCACCGGGGCACACGGATGTCGACGGTGGACGCGAGCTCGGCGTAGAAGCGGGCCTCTTTGTCGTAGGTGCCGATGGCGACCCCGGTGGCCCGGCTCGTCTCGTCGGGTGAGGGGAACTTGGCGACCACCGTGGCCGGCGCTCCCGGCTCGTCGACGTCGTAGACGAGGTCGAAGCGCACGTTGTGGCCGACCTGGCCCGTGCCGATCGCCTCGGCGGTGAACGAGTCGACCGAGGCGGCGGTGATCGCCCCCGACGAGCGCAGGACCGCGGTGAGCCACGCCGCGTCGACGTCATCGGGTCCTGCGGTCACGATCCCCATGTGCACCCCCCTCGGCGACAGACGCTACCGCCAGCTCGGAGAGACCGCCGGCACCTCGAGGGACCGCCGGCGAGGGTCGGGCGCGGTCGAACCCCACCGTCGGGGCCCGACGCGCCCGCCGAGCACGGTGGGCTGATGCGGCCTACCGTCGGTGCGTGCTCAACCCTGCCGACGACTTCCCGGTCCACCAGACGCCCGAGCCGATCGCCCACTACGGGGCACCCTCGCGCAACGCATACGACCGCTACTTCTTCAACGGCTACACGCCCGACGGCGAGCTGTTCTTCGCCGTGGCCATGGGTCTCTACCCGAACCGCCAGGTCATCGACGCGTCCCTCTCGGTGTTGGTCGACGGACAGCAGCGGTCGTTGCACGCGTCGGGCCGCGCGCCTCTCGATCGGATGGATACGCGCGTCGGCCCGATCAGGGTCGAGGTCGTCGAGCCGCTGCGCACCCTCCACATCGTGGTCGACGAGCCCGAGCGTGGCTTCCGCGCCGACATGCGCTTCACCGCCCGCACGGTGGCGGTCGAGGAGCCTCGCTTCACCTTCCGCCAGGGCACCAACGTCACCTTCGACTACACCCGCATGTCGCAGTGGGGCACGTGGTCGGGCGAGCTCGAGGTCGACGGGCGCACCTGGCAGATCGGCGAGCTCGACGTGAAGGGCACCCGCGACCGCTCGTGGGGCATCCGTCCCGTCGGCGAGCGCGAGGCGGGCGGGGCCCCGGGCGCACTCCCCCAGTTCTTCTGGCTGTGGGCGCCGATCAACTTCGACGACATGTGCACGCACTTCGACACCAACGACCTGGCCGACGGCCGCCCGTGGCACCGCTCGGGGGCCATCGTCCCGGTGCTCAACTCGCCGCGGGCACCCGTGCTCGACGCTGGCGGGGTGGCCGAGCCCATGCGCGACGTGCGGTGGCACATCGACTGGCAGCCCGGCACCCGCCGGGCCACTCGGGCCACGATCGACCTGGTGCCGTGGCGCGGCGAGCCCGAGCACATCGACCTCGAGCCCATCGCCACTTTCCAGATGCTCGGGCTCGGCTACCTCAGCTCCGAGTGGAACCACGGGGTGTGGCACGGCGAGCTCGAGGTGGGCGACGAGACCTGGACGGTCGACGACCTCGACCCCTTGTCGCACCAGCACCTCCACGTGCAGCAGCTCGTGCGGGCCACCTGGGGCGACCGCACCGGTCTCGGCGTGCTCGAGCAGCTCGCCATCGGACCGCACGAGCCGTCGGGCTTCACCGGCCTCCTCGACGGCGCCCCCTGAGTCCCCCCCTCCGCATGGGTGGCTGAACATCCGGAAGCCGGAGACGATCCCACCCATGCACCGCCTGGTCGAGGAGCCCGACGAGTTGCCCGAGCGCTGGTGTGCCCAAGCCGTCGAACGACCTGGGGCGATCGCACGACCAGGGGATAGCGTGAGCCACGTGGACATCACCAACCTCATCGAGACCCGGCCAGGGGTTCGAAGCGACAAGCCCTGCTTCGTCGGTACGCGGATCACGGTGTACGACGTCCTCGAGTATCTGGCGTCGGGCATGACCGCCGAAGAGATCGTCGTCGACTTCCCGGAGTTGACGGTCGAGCACGTCCGGGCGGCTCTCCAGTTCGCAGCCATGCGTGAACGGCGTCTCGCCTCGGCGTGAAGCTCCTGTTCGACCAGAACATCTCGCGACACTTGGTCGACCACGTGCGCGACGTCTTCCCCGGCTCGGTACATGTCGCCATGATCGGCCTAGCCGAGGCCACTGACGCCGAGGTGTGGGAGCACGCCGGCGCGAACGACTACATCGTCGTATCCAAGGACTCCGACTTCGCCAGCTGGCGTCCCTCCACGGTCCGCCCCCGAGATCGTGTGGCTCCGGCTCGGCAACGTGACAACAGTCGACATCGCTACCGTGATTCTCGACCACAACGAGACGATCGAGCGCTTCGCCGCCAGCCAGGATGAGGCCCTTCTGGTCCTGCCCGGCTACTGACGGCTCGATGAGATCGGCCAGCAGACCTCAACAGGTTCAGCTCGTGACGAGGGCGGTCAGCTCGTCGATCTCTGGCGCGTGCTCGGCCAGGAACGCCGTTCGGCGATCCCCCGAGCGCATCTGCTCTCGGACAGTGAAGTAGCCGCTGGACGCTCCGCACTCGGCGTAGAGGCGCCCATGCTCCAGGCGGATGACAGCATCCTGGCGGTCGACGTCGTCGGCCAGCGCCCGTCGGAGGCTGTCCACGTAGCCGAAGAAGCGCCGGGGTTCCGACGTGTACTCGGCGGGGATGCCCTGATCGCGCAGGCAGCTCCCGAGCGCCGCCGCGGCAGCCTCGACCTCGGACGTGGTGTCGATCAGCTCCAGCTCGCGCGCCCACCCAGCCCGCAGCACCGCGAAGAGCTGGCCGATGTGCACCACGTCGGCGCCGCTCGAGACGACCTGCTCGTTGCACCCCTGGACCACCAGTGCGTCGTCCCCCGGGGTGGGCTCGGTCGGGTCGAAGGGCGTGCCGGGCGGCACCACCAGCCCCTCGGCCGCCAGCAGCTCCGGATCGGGGAACGCCGCGTTCGCCACCAGGAGCGGATCGTCTCGGTCCAACGGCAGCGGCCGCTCCACCACGAGGTCGGCGCGACCCTGCGCGACCAGGCACTCGTCGCCGGCCCGGTCGCGGTACGCCGCCACCCACAGCTCGAGGAGCTGGCTGTCGACGTTGGAGTCGTGGTCGAACGGCGCGACCGCGGCCGCCACGTCGCCATCGAACGGCTCGATCGCCGGCAGTTCGAACGGGTCCGACTCGACCAGGTCCGACTCGACCAGGTCCGACTCGACCGTGTCGGCACCGGTGGCATCGGACGGGCCGCCGGTGGCGGGCATCACGACCTCGTCGTCCCCCGCCGCCAGCCACACTCCGGCCGCGGCAGCGACGACGACCAGCGAGGCGGCGGCGGCACCGACCAACGGTGGCACCGACCTCCGAGGCGTGGGCGGCGCCAGGGGAACGACCAGCGACACCGCCGGATCGAAGGGCGTCGGTTGCGGCGCCGATCGGGCGATGTCGCCCATCGCTGCTCGGATCTCTCGGTCGAGCACGTCATCCATGAAGGATCCTCCTGAGGTGGGTCCTCGCACGGGCGAGGTGGCGGCGGACCGAGCCCGGGCTGATGCCCAGGGTCTCGGCGATCTCGGCGTCGGGCATGTCGGCCCAGTAGGTGAGGAAGACGACCGCCCGCTGCCGGACGCTGAGTCGGGCCACGCCCTGTCGCACCTCGAGCGCGGACTCCGCCAGCGGCAGAGAGGTGAGCTCGCGCATCATGTGGTCGCGGTGCTCCCGCTCGGCTCGTCGACCCTGGCCGCGGCGAAGGTTGTGCGCCTCGTTGGCGACGATCCGGTACAGGTAGGCGCGAGGGTTGGCGACATCGCGCCACCCGGCGGCGGTCCACGCTCGGGTGAAGGCCGACGACACCACGTCGGGAGCATCGTGGCGACCGACGAGGATGGTGGCGAAGCGCACGAGCTCGACGGCATGTGCTGCGTGGGCCTCGGCCAACTCGGTCGACGCCGGTGAACCCTCTGGTCGCATGGCGGCCGTCGCCGGCAGGTCGGTGCTGGTCATCGAAGAATGAGACACCACGGGAGCCCTCGCGCACTGACACGCGTTCTGCGGAACCTGCGCCCCGCATGTAGGGCGTGCCCTCCGCCGTACCGAGTGGGTCGGACCGGTCAGTCGGTGGAAGGTGTGAATGCCTCGTGCTGGGCGACGGCGAGTGCCGTCGCCGCCTCGATGCTCACCTCCTCGGGAGTCCCGGCCACCACGACCAGGAACCAGTCGGCCCCGCGGGTGAACGTGACTCCGGCGACCGACACGGGCTCGCCACCGTCGACCCCCTCCTGGGTGAACCCCTGCGCGCCGTCGAGCTCGGGCACCGGCACCGCCTCGGCGCCGTAGCCCGACAGGGTGATGAGCCCGTCGGTGAGGTAGAGCTCGGCGCCCTCGGGGGTGTCGAACCGGTAGACGGTGACCAGGGCGTTGGCGGCGCCGGTGCGCCAGGCACGGCTGCGACCCCGCACGAACCCGCGGGTCTCGAGCAGGGAACGCTCGGCCGCCTCGTCCTGCTCGGCCGCGACGGCCGCGGCCAGGTCGAGCGAACGGTCGTCGACGTCGGCATCGGCGAACCCGGCGGGAGCACCGTCGACGAGCAACGCCTCGAGCTCGGCATCGATGAGCACGGCCTCGTCGTCGAGCGTGGTGGTGGGTGCCACGGTGGTGGACGGTGCATCGTCGTCGCCGCCACCGCTGCCTGCTGGCGGCGCCGTGGGGGCGACGCTCTCCGACACGGTGTCGGCGTCGTCGTCGCTGGTCGACCGCACCACGTAGATGCCGAGCGCGACGACGATGGCCACGACGATGATCACCATCGCCACCCGGCCGTTCACGCCGACCTCATCCGGCGACAACGGCAACCGCCGCGCCACCGATGGAGAGGACCGCCGTGGTGGTGAGCACGCGCGGGCCTGCAGCGCGCAGCGCGGCCATGCGATCCGGCGACGTGGTCGGGTCGAGGCGCTGCGCCACCGCGGCGGTGGTGGCCGAGCGGGTGATGGCCCACGCTGCACCCACCACGAACCCTGCCAGCGGTCCGTGACTGATGCCCACACCGAACGCCGCCCACCAGATCCATGCGTTCAGCATGGTGAGCGGGCCGATGCCGAGACGCAGCCCGTAGAGCATGGCCACGGTGACCGGATCGAAGATGCGTCCCCACGCCACCGGCACCTGGGTGCGCACGGCGAGCGGTGGCAGCCCGCCGGTGCGTTGGTCGGCCAGGTCGAGCGCCGCCGCTGCGATCACGACGACCGCAGCGGCCTGCACCGTCGCCGCTGGTAGCGACAGCCCGGTCCAGACCGCGCCCAGGACAGCAGCGGTCGAACCCCCGGCGACCGTGGCCGAAACGGTGAGGGTGAACAGCACCAGCGCTCGCATGCGCCCCCGCACGGGAGGCAGGACGGTCTCGGCGACCGACAGTCCTCACGGTGACCACAGGCTGCGGATGGCGGCGAGGCACATCACCCCGATGGCGAGGACCAGGGAGGTCGTCACAGCGGCGATTCAGCCGTCGAGGGCACGGCCGGCCCAGTAGAGCGGGACCTCCGGCTCGTCGGTCGATGAGAGCGGGCCGACGCGGGCGTCTCCGATGCCGCGCTCGTCCGTCGGCTGGCTGAGAACCGGTAGTCCCTGTCCGGACACACCCCGCAGGCGGTGCACGTCGAACCCGTTGAGCGCCGACTGCAGCTCCCACACCGAGGCGTTGCTGAGCTGGCCGCCCCCACCGAGGACAGCTCCGGCCCGGGGGGTCCAGCGACCGTCGGCGCGGTCGGCCAGCCACGACCGGGCCGGGCCCAGGTGCCCGTGGGGGTGCATGAAGCCGATGCCCGGGCCGACCGCAGCGAGGGCGCGGGCAGCGTTGGTGCCCTCGGGGGCGAAGGCCACGCGCGGATGCGGGACGATGTTGAAGTAGACGAGCAGGTTGGCGAGCTCGATGGAGAGGCCGGCGACGTCGCTAGCCTGGGTGGCGTGCGAGCCGGGCACGGCGGCGCGGACGTCGGCGAGCTCGGGACCGGCGAGCACCACGCCGGCCGGGGCGCGCCGGGCGGCGTGGATGCCCACCAGCAGCGGCGAACCGGTGGCCGCCGCGTAGCCGGCGATGACCGGGGCCGCGACGGCCGAGATGCCCGAGGCCTCGATGGCCACGGAGCGGGTCGTGCCGGTGCGCTGGCGGATGGCGGCCGCGACCTCTTCGGAGAACGGGCCGATGGAGGACGACGTTCCCACCCGTTCGACCTCGAACCCCCGCGCCCGCAGGTCGGTGTCGAGCTGGCCGGGAAGGGCCGGCCCGCACACCACGACGCGCAGCGGTTGCAGCCGATCGAGGACCGCGGCCGTGACCTGCTGCAGACCGCCGCGCGGAACGAACAGCAGGGGTCCGCCGTAGGCGGCCGCGAGCGGCGCCGCCACCGTGGAGCCGACTGGCGTCTCCACGTCGGCGAGCACCACCACGTCGCCGACGAAGCCGAACCCCTCGTTGGCCATGCGGTGGGTGATCTCGACCGGATCGTCGACGAGCCAGCGCAGCGTAGGCACCGCCTGCACCCGCGGGTCGGTGCGGCAGCTCTCGACGATGCACTTCACGTTGGTGCTCGTGGGGCAGTAGCCGTGCACGTTGGGGAAGTTCAGCTCGCAGCAGTCGCAGATCTTCTTGAGACCGCCGTCGGCGCAGCACCCGTTGGCGTACCAGCACCACCCCCACACCGCGTCGCAATCGAACGTGGCGCACTTGACGCTGACTCCCGTCTGCCCGCAGACCCGCGCCCCGGCCGCCTCGGCGAGCAGGGTGGCGATGATCGGCCCGCTGGCGACGAACACGCCCAGCTTGCCGAGGAACGACAGGAACGACCGACGGGTGGTGCGCCCGGCCAGCCAACGCCCCAGGCGCTCTGTGGCGACGTCGAGCAGGCTCGGAGCGGCCGCCGTCAGGTGCATCTCAGCCATGGGTGTCGTCCACTGATGTCTCCGGTGCGGTGGGGGCGAGGTCGGTGCGCACCTCGTCGAGCATCTCCTCGACCTGGTCGAGCGTGTTGGCGACGCCGCGGGCCTGCACGATGCCGGCGCGATCGACGGCGACGACGTAGGGGGTGCCGGTGACGGCGTAGGCCGAGAACACCTCGAGCGTGCTCGGGCCGTGGTCGATCAGCTCGAGCGCCAGGCCCTTCTCGTCGCGCCGGAGGGCACGCAATCCAGGCAGCAGCGAATGGCAGATCTCGCAGGTCGGACTGGTGAAGGCCAGAAGGGTGACATCGGCGGCATCGAACGCGAAGCGCTCGGGCAGTGGCGCCGGCGCGTGGCGCTCGGGGCCCTCGCCGCCGAAGTGCACGCCCATCGGCCGCACCCGGGCGTGGAGCACGCCGATCTGGCGGAGCAGTGCCACCACCGCCACGCCGAGGACGACCACAGCGATCCACAGCGCCACGTAGGAGGCGATCCAGACGCCGCCGGTCATGCCATCTCGCCCGGTAGGTCGGTGGCGAAGACGGCGCCGATGTCGCGGCGCAGCTGGGCGAGGGCCACGACGACGCCGCCCACCACGAGACCGGCCGACACCAGCACCACCGCTTCGAACGTGGGCATCACCGGCACGGGCGCAGCGAGGGCGGTGGCCGCCAGCGCGAGCAGCACGGCGTTGCGGAACAGCTCGACCGGCGACAGGGGCGGCGCATCGGCTCGGCCGAAGCAGGCGCAACCCACGGTGACGCCCTGGCTGAGGCGCAGCGCCAACACGACGGTGAAGCTGCCGAGCATCGCCAGCGCGAGGATGCCGCCGATTCGAGGGGCCGCCACGAGAACGACACCGGCGCCCAGCTCGGCCACCGGCACCACGCGGGCCAGCACGTGCGGCACGGGGAGGCCGAGCGAGGCGAAGCTGCTCTCGGTGCCGATCGGGGTGCGCCACTTGGACACACCCGCATAGGCCAGCACCACCGCCAAGACCACGGCGGTGAGGGTGCCAACTGCACTCACTGGTTCGCCGCCTCGGTGAACCAGGCATCGGTCGAGATGAGGGCCGAGCGCAGCTCGAGCTCGTCGGGGGCCCACGCGATGCGAGCGGCCCAGCGGCTCACCTCGCGTCCGTCGGGCGTGCGGTCGAGCACCTCGGGGAAGACCCGGCGCACCAGGTGGGCCCGAGCCTCGCTGGTGCCGATGAACGCGCGGGCGGCACCGACGCGGGTGGTGCTGCTCAGCAGGTCGCGGACGTAGCCGATGTCGGACGGGCTGGGTTCGCGGCCGAGCAGGTCGCGGGTGAGGACCGCGGCGAACCCCTCGACGTTGCCGCTGGCGCGGTTGGCCCACACCTCGGCCGACCCGAGCATCTCGGCGTGCACCTGCATGAGCGAGGTGCCGCCCTTCAGCCGGCCGATCCACGCCGCGACCTCGCCGCCGCTGGCCGGCCGCCGCAGGTGACGTCGGTACATCCCATCGATGATGGTGTTGATGGCGGGGGCGTCGAGGTGCCAGCGGCGGACCTCGTCGCGGCGGCTGGTGGAACCACCGGTGGCCAACCGATCGAGCATGGCGGGGTCAGCACCGCTCGGGGCCGACCCGATGGCCGTCTGCGCGGCCCTCACCCAGCGAGCGGTGTCGGATTCGACGACCTGGATCGAGGTGGTGGCTCGATCGACCGGCCGGCCGTCGACGAGCAGCTCGACCGAGGCCGAGACCGTGCCCACGCCCGACGGCCGGACACCGGCGAGCACCTGTAGTCCACTACCGGAGCGGCGAACCACGGCGGGCACCGCTGACCCACCGTTCCAGCTGACCTGCGCACGGATCGATCCGGGGACCTGGAGGAGCCAGCTCGGGCTGTCGATGATGCCGGCAGCCAGGTGGACCTCACCCGAGGTGAACAGGGAGACGGCCAGGGCGAAGGCCCTCTCGGCACCCGTGGGCGGGCGTCCGAGCAGAGCGGTGACGCGAGCGTCCATCTGGCGCTGGCGCACCTCGCGGCCGCCGAGCAGGCCCCCCACGGCGCGCCCACGACCGACCGTGTCGACGGCATGGACGAAGTGCGTCAAGCCTGCGCCATCGGGCTCACGACCCAACAGGTCGCGGTAGAGGGCGGTGACGTAGGCGGTGGAGCTGCCGCCCGAGCGGTGCCAGTACTCCTGCGAGCCGAGGAGCGCGCTGCGCAAGCGGTTGGGACCACCGCGCGCCACCTCGCCTGTCGCCCACGCGAGGCCCGACCCGTCGATCTCGCGCTTCAGCAGCTCCCGGTAGATGCGGGCCGCGGTCTGGCGGTGGCCCGCCGCGCCCGAGCCGATGGCTGCCGCCACCTCGGAGCGAGGCGTGCCGTTGTCGAGGGCCGAGACCCAGATCTCCAGGCCGCGGGGATCGGGCGCTGCGCCGGTGAGCGCCTCGTAGATGGCGTGGACCACCGCCGCGTTGTCGACGGGGGTGCCGGGGTGGGCAGAGAACGTCGCCACGGCTCCGAACCACGAAACGTTGGGCACCGTGACGTGCGCGACCTGGGCCGAGGCCGGAGCGAGCGTCCCGACGACCATCGCCACCACGAGTGCGGCGGCGGACACGGTGCGCGTGATCGGAGCGAGTCGCTGACGAGAACCGCCGAGGGGCGTGGCGGGGAACAGCATCGGTCGCAGCGTAGTTGGCTACCCCGCCCCCGTCAGGAACCGTCCGGCCTCAGGACAGGTGTGACCCACTGATCTGGGCTGGTCCCGAACCCAGGTAGAAGATCCCCGGTAGTCCCCGGGTCGCGAACCCCTCGCTCGGGTTCCGCCGCAAGGTCGAACCGTTGATGACGAGGTGCCCGCTGCGGTCGTTGCTGACGAAGAAGACGGCACCCCCGCCCTCGCGGGCCCGGTTGTCCTCGATGAGCGTGCCGCGGATGTCGATCGTGAAGCGGTTGCCGTCGGCGTAGATCGCCCCGCCACTCCCCCCTCCTGGGCCGTTACGGGCCGGGTTGGCCCCCCAGCCGATCGCCTGGTTGTGACTGAACAAGCTGTTGATGACGATGAACGAGACCCCGATGCTGCTGAGGCCACCGCCGTTGGAGCAGATGTTCCCTTGCCCAGGTGCGCCGCCGAAGGTGCTGCCGGTGACGTGCACGGGCTGTCCGGCGTGCTGGCTCAACACCCGCACCGCGGCACCACCGAGGTCGGGGCCGGTCGCGTCGCAGCGGTTGCGGAAGAACCGGCTGTTCACGATCTTGAACCGGCCGCCGCGCACGAAGATGGCGCCGCCACCGCCGCCCTCGGTGTGATCGCCGGTGGAGTTGCCGTCGACGAAGGTGAGGTTCTGCACGGTGAGGCGCGGGTGGTCCTGGTCCTGGCAGTGCGACGTGGTCCACACCTGGGCGCGGTCGCAGGTGTTCATGTAGAGGATGCGGCGCTGGCCAGCGCCCGACAGGGTGACGAGCCCACCACCGTCGATGACGATCTGGGGGCCCCGGTCGTTGCGGACCTTCGCGGTCTGCTCCATGACGATGGTGACCGGGTTCGGGCCGCAGTCGAACGCGATGCGACCGCCTGCGGCGACGCCTGCCACCACCGCGGCCGACGTGCAACTGGCCGGCGATCCGTTGCCCACCACCCGGTCGGGCCTCGACATGTCGACGGCCCGGGCTTCGGCCGGCACGGGCGCGGTACCGGCGGGGTTGCCGGCCGGCGGGATGCGCGGCGCGCCTTCAATGCCGGTGCGCACCTTGAACTCGGCCGAATCCGAGAACGAGATCATGACGCCGCCGCGACTGAGGCGACCGGCGCGGAGCACCCCGGTCCAGTGGGCGAGGCCACCGGCATCGGGCTCGCGCTCCATCACGTTGCGATAGACGAGCGTGACGAACCCCGTGTCGTCGAGGCCGCCGTAGCGGGCGCGGAACTCGGCCGAGCGGGCGAACTCGCCGGAGATGGCCGACAGCGGGTGGCCCCGATCCCAGAGGCCCTGCCAGTAGGCGAGGCCACCGGCGTCGGGGGCGCGCAGGAAGTAGGCACGGTAGAGCCGCTCGACGCTGCGGCTGTCGGGGCCGGTGGTGGCGGCGCTCGCCGGTGCCGAGGTGAACGTCAGCAGCGCGGCGAGCAGGGCCACCGCTACCACTGCCGCGGCGGATGTTCGAGCGGCACGGGGGCGCGTGTTCATGGTGATCTCCTTCGACACCGCCCGCGCCGGACATGAGACCTCGTTGCGGTCACGACCCTGCCACGTCGGGCCCGCTCGGGCTGCCCTACCGTGGCGATCGCTCACGACGACGCTGCAACAGCGCTGAACGCGGCGAGATCGCCCCACTGGTCAGGAGGCGGCGCCCAGATGGTGACGAAGGGCGTCTCGGATCACATCCGAAACCGATACACCCTCTTCTTCTGCGCGGCGTGCGAGCCGATCCTTCAACTCAGGATCGAGACGCACAGACTCCACAGTGGAGGGTCCGGAACCCAGCGTCGGGCGGCCACGCCTACCCCTGCGGCGAACGATCTCCTCGACGTCGTATCCACGTTCGGCTTCGTCGGCGAGCTGCTCGATGAACTTGTCGGTCAGCGGCACACCCGAATTCGTGAATCCGTGGTTCTTGGCGCTCATCGTTCCAGAAGCCTCCGGTACTTGGGCCGCATCGACATGGCGTGGATGATGGTCTCGTCTCCCTCGCCGCTGATCATGACGACCACCTCGAGCAGGTTGCCAGCCGTGTCAGGCCCGAGCACGAGCCATCGCTCAGGATCCTCACCCAGGTCGTCGACCACCAATGAGTTCTCGACCGCGTGCAGCATGTCGCGCTCGTCCACACCATGCCGCATCGCCGATCCATGGATCTCCGCACCCGGTTAGCGTACTACGAAACACGGAAATCGGGGCTGGCGACGAAAGCGTGCACCGCCGGGGGGACGAGCTGCTCGGCCCGGTCGGGCTCGCCCGCAGCGATCAACGCGCGGATCGTCGATGACGAGATCGATCGCGTGAGCGGATGGACCCTCACGAACACCGTGGGAACACCCGACATGTGTTGGTTCATGGCCGCCATGGCCCGCACGTTGGGGATGTGCGCCGTGGCCGCCACGACAGCTGTCAGCCGTTCGGGCACGGTCAGCAGCCCAGATGTCTTGGCGGGGTTGCCGCCGACAGCGACCACCACGGCGTCGAACCCACGGGCCGCTGCTCGACCTCGTCGAGGTGGCCGAGGTGGAACGATCGAACGACCCGGGGTACAGCGCCGTCGTCATCCGATCAACCTCCCACGCCGGGCCGCCCCTCACCGGGTCGTGTGCAGTCTGTCGGGCAGCGGTCAGTGCTCGGCGAACTCGTCGAAGGTCGGCGGGTAGACCACATGTCCTCGCCACGCAGGGTCGTAGCTGCTCAGCCGCATCACCTGTGCCGCCTCGGGGGGTGCCCACGACGGGAGGGTGATCTCGATGCCGCGGGCCAGCGCGTGCTCGAAGCCGAGTCGCCCGTAGAACCCGGGGTCACCCTCGAGCACCACAAGTGGCTCCCCGCATCCATCGGCTCGGGTGGTGACCTCGCGCACCAGGGCTGACCCGATCCCCCGGCCGTGCTGCTCAGGCGAGACTGCCAGCGGCGACAGCATGACGATGCGCCGTTCATGTTCGCCATCGACGAGCGTCGCGCGGCTGATCATCACGTGTCCGACCACACGCCCGTCCAGTTCGGCGACGAGCGCGAGCTCGGCGATGTACTCGGACGACGCGCGGATGGCGTCGACGAGTCGGGCCTCGGCCGGCGAGCCGAACGCTGCCTCGACCACCGCGGCAACGGCGGCGTGATCGTCGGCTACCTCGCGCCGGATCACCCAGCGCGCGTCGTCGTGGTCGTCCATCCCTTGCCGCTCCTCAGTGCGCCGTCCGAACTGGCTCCCCATCATCTACCGCAGCGGTAGAGATCCGGGAGCCAGTTTCGGTGGTGACGGCGCGACCGGGCGTCGGACGCGCCCGCGGGCGCGTTTCATCACGTTGCGTGGGTGCCCCCGCAGATACTTGCACTCTCAGTAACTGTCACACCCCCTGAGTAAGGTCGAACGTAGTTCGACCCACGACGGAGGCAAGGCCCATGACAACGACACATGACCCGGTGGCCGGGATGTCGACCGAAACCCTCGAAGCCGAGATCGTGTCGCTGGCCCGGCGTCTGGCCACGGGCACCTACGAACTGCTGGTCCTCGTCGGCGAGCTCGACGAGCGGGGTTCGTGGGCGGCGTGGGGCGCCCTGTCGTGCGCAGCGTGGCTGGCCGATCTCTGCGACATCGAGGTGTCCACGGCCCGCACCCAGGTGCGGGTCGCCCGCGCCATGCGCCACCACCCCGAGCTCGACGCCGCCATGCAATCGGGTGACGTGTCCTACGCCAAGGCCCGCGTGCTCGTGGCGCACCTGACCGACACCAACGAGTCCGCGCTGGTCGAGCTGGCCACCACCACCCCCGCCGGTCGCCTCGGCACCGCCATCGCCGCATGGTCGCGTCGCAACGAGGACCCCGACGACATCGACCGTCGCCACCACGAGGAACGCTCGGTGTCGTGGCGCACCGAACCCGACGGCATGGTCACCATCACCGCACGGCTCTCACCCCAGGCCGCTGCCACCATCACCGCCGTCGTGGACCACCACGTCATCGCCAACCGCGCGCCCGCAGGCGCGTCGCTGCGCCAACAACGCGCCGACGCTCTCATCGCTGCCGTCACCGGTGGCGGCGGATCGACCACGGCCGAAGTTGTGATCCACATCCGCGGCGACCAGCCGACGCTCCTCGCCGACGGCACCCCGATCTCGGACCACGCCGTCGCCGGGCTGCTCGACGAGTCGTTCATCTCGCTGCTCGTCTACGACAGCCACAACCACCCCATTGACGCCAGCCCCCGCCGCCGCTCACCCACCCGCCGCCAACGACGTGTCGTCGATGAGACCCACCCCGAATGCGCCCACCCCGGCTGCCACGCCCGCACCTTTCTCCACTACGACCACGTCCACCCCTACGCCCAAGGAGGCCGCACCACCCTCGACAACCTTGCTAGTCGCCAAGACGTCCCCTCAGTCGACTGCGGTCGGAGACTCACTCGACGGCTCAGCCATCGAGTGAGGGCAGCACAAGGAGTGCTTCTTCCGGTTCAACTGACGCTGTCGTGGGTGGCTGAGGGCACCATCCGCGTGCGCACGCCGTGCCCTTCCTACGTTTCCGGCTGTTTAACGGCTGGCAACGGAGGGGGACTACGGCGTGCGCGTCAAGAAGGTACTCATGGCGGTGCTGGGGTTGTGCCGCGAGACGGTGGTGCGGTCCTGGGAGCTGCATGACGGGGAGCGGCCCCGGCTCGAGGTGCGGATCAGAGCGAAGGTTCGACGGAGGGGCCGATGCGGTCGCTGCGGTGAGCTCGCAGGGTTCTACGACCAGGGCGGCGGTGAACGCCGCTGGCGTCACATCGACGTCGGGTTCGCGACCTGTGAGCTGGTCGCCGGCGCCCCCCGGGTCGACTGCGCGGAGCATGGTCCGACGGTGGCGGCGGTGCGGTGGGCGCGGCACGACTCTGCGTTCACCCGGGCCTTCGAGGATCTCGTCGTGCACGACGCCATCGTCGGGAACAAGCAGGCCGCCGCCGACCGCTACGGGATCTCGTGGCGGGCGGTCAACAACATGTGTGCGCGGGTGGCCACCGAGGCGCTGGGCCGCGTCGACCTGCTCGACGGGCTGGTCGCCATCGCCATCGACGAGGTCAAGTACAAGAAGGGCCACAAGTACTTAGTAGTTACGTGGAATCAGAGGGAGGGTTGGATGATGCCTCCCTGTCACCGTGTCCACGAACTGAGAGGTCCTGTTGGTCGCATCGAAGTTGAAGGAGAAGTGGCCGGTCCTGGGCCGGCACGAGCGTGCCGCCGAGTGGCTCGATATCTGGACCAACCTGGGGCGGGCTCCGCGCACGATCGACGCGTACGCGCGGGGGCTGGCTGAGTATCTGCTCGTCTGTGAGCGTGACGGGGTCGATCCCCTGATCGCCAACCGCTCCCAGGTCGCGCTGTTCGTGCGGGAGCTGACGACACGGTGCAGCCGGCGGGGCGCCAATGTCGTGGCGCTGGATTCGGGTGCGGGTCTAGCGAACGCCACCTTGCAGCAGCGGCTGGTGCCGGTGCGCCTGTTCTACGACTTCCTCATCGAGGAAGGTCTGCGGGAGTCCAACCCGGTCGGGCGCGGTCGCTACACGCCGGGCCGGCACTTCGGCGGGTCCCGACCGCTTGTCGCGCGGATGGTCAAGCTGCCGTGGATCCCTAGCGAAGCTGACTGGCTCGAGGTGCTCGGCGTGTTCCGAACCGAGCCGATTCGCAACCGGCTGATGCTCGCGCTGGCGTACGACTCGGCGCTGCGACGCGAGGAGCTGTGCTCGCTGCGCACCGACGACTTCGACCCTGCTTACCGCACGTTGCGGATCCGCGCGGAGACGACCAAGACCCGCCGCGAGCGCGTAGTCCCGTACTCGGCTTCAACGGGTGTGCTGCTCGGGGAGTATCTCCGGCACCGTGCGACGCTCAGCCGCGCCAGGGGCCCATTGTTGGCTCTTGTGACCGATCCGTGGGTGGCTGAGTAGCCCCATCCGCGGGTGCGCCCCGCTCTCTTCCTATGTTTCCGGGTTTCTGAGGTTCCGGAACACAGGAGGAGAACGGGGTGCGATCGACAACGCTATGGGCTCGGCTGCTCGGGGTGGAAAAGGCTGTCGTTGAGGATGTCACCTTCGACGAGGACGACGAGTGCATCGTGGTGTCGGTCCGCCCGGGCAAGGCGTCCAAACGCCGCTGCGGTCGTTGCGGGAAACGCTGTCCGGGCTATGACCAGGGCGAGGGCCGGCGACGGTGGCGGGCGTTGGAC
>JAENWR010000051.1 GCA_016649895.1 Acidimicrobiia bacterium
ATGCGACCCCCGGCGCGACCCCCGATGCCTCCGATGCCGGGGCCGCACGGTTCGACGGCGACCCGATCGGCACGCTCCTCCACCCGGAGACCGGCATCGACAGCGGCGGGTCGGGCGAGCCGTTCATCCCCCCGACGAGCCCGATCGTCGAACCCACGAGCGGCGCCGACGGCGACGACGCTCCCGGCGGGGATGGTGGAACCGACACCGACACCGACACCGAAACCGGCACCGAGACCGACACCGACACGGGTGCCGAAGCCGAACCGGAGCCGGAGCTCGGCGAGCCTCCCGTCGACGAGCTCTCTCCCGACGAGGTCGCCGACCTCTTCTTGCCGGTCGGCCTCATCGACGACATCTGGATCCTGCGGTTCACCGACCCCTGCGCGGGCGATGCGGGCGCCGAGGAGCCGCCCGCCGGCGACGAATGCCCCGAGGGCGTGGGCGGAACCATCGTCGAGGTCGACCACGACGACCCGCCGCCTCCGCTGTCGATCATGCGCCAGATGTACACGTCGATCGGCGTCCCGCTCGAGCTGCGGTGCAGCCCCCTCGGCATGGACGACGAGGGCGTCCACCGGGCGATCTTCGCCTCCAACAACCCGGCCGACTTCACCATCAGGTACTGGCCGAGCACGTCGCCCGACGACGCACGTGAGGTCGCCTGGGCGACCCCCGACGCCGAGATCGACCGGTGGGTCGCACGGCGCATCGCCCACGAACCGATCCACACCAACATGCACACCGGCGTGCACAACTGCCCTCCGCTCGAGGGTCTACGACCTGGCGTCCACACCACCATCGAGATCCACGGTGTCGACGCCGCCGGCTCCGAGGCCGACGTGCGCTTCTCCTTCACCCCCGACCACAACCGGGACGGAGCGGCCGTGGGCCGCCCCCGCCCCTCCTTCGAGCCGATCGACGACATCCGCGGTCTCGTCACGGTGCCCTACGACGAGGATGCCGAGGCGGTCTACGTGGCCTCGCTCCCACGAACCGGTGCCAGGGCCACCACCGAGTCGTGCACCGACGTCGAGAACTCGGTCCTCGACCGCACCCGCCGCGCCGACCTGTCGATCTACGACTGGGACAGGGCGCCGTTCCCCCGCACCGATGACGACGGGTTCCTGCCCGGCATCGAGACGTCGACGCTCGTGCGCTTCGCGGCCGAGGAGGGCACAACCTACGACGTCTGCGTGTGGGTCACCCAGCCACCTCGGCGCTCGTTCGACAAGCCGACGGTCGTGCTGCGCGAGGTGATCGAGGTGCGGGGCCCGCGGCACCTCCGGGCCCGCATCTGGCTCACCGGCGGCTACTCCAACGTGGCGCTCGACCGCGACGCGATCCGCATCGACGCCTCGAACTGGCCGTCGGCCTTCCCGGCACGCTGGCCCGACGAGCCGCTCGATGGGGGGCCCTTCTCGATCGCGGAGCCGGTCCTGCTGCATGAGGGCGGGTCGTCGTCGATCCCTCCGAACACGTTGTTGCGGTTGAAGCGGGGTGCCCGAGAGCTCGTGGTGACCCTGCCGACCCCCACCGGGTGCGTCGGTGGGGATTGCGCCGAGCCGTCGGCCCAGGAGTTCAGCGTGCCGTTCCCCGGTCGGGCCGCGCTCGACGGGGTGCTGCGGCTGATCGTCGAGACCTACGCGGGGCCGGCGGGCCGTCCGAACGGGGACGCCGACGCCGACGGCTGGCAGGTGAGCCGGCGCGGGCACTTCGCCGCCAGCGGTCGTGCTGCACCGTCGGTCACGCCCCAGCTCGACCTCAACAACTCGACCCTCACCCCGGTCGGTGGCAACCGCGGGCTTTCGGGTGGGCGCCCCAGCATCCTGGCCGACCTGCGGTTCGACCGGGCGGTGGAGGTGACGGCGGTGCCTCGGGTGATCCTGGGTGCCCCCTGTCCGATCCCCGCGGAACCACAGACCGTCGACGCGGCCGCGGGCATCGCCCAGTTGACCTTCGAGGGTCTGTGCTGGGGCTCGAGCTGCTCGCTCGACTTCATCGCCACCGACCGGCTGGGCAACGTCCTCAACGTGCGGGCGGTCGTCGACGGCGAGCCCACGGGCCGAGCCGGGTGGAGCTACGCCGAGCTGCCGGCCGTCGAGATCGAGTCGTACCGGGTGGCGGTCACCTTCGACGGCCTCGCACGCGATGCCGGCGCCTCGTTCGCCACGCTGTGGGTGGGACGATCGGGCTTCGAGCTCATCGACCGCGGTGCATCGCGCTGCATCGCCGACGGGTCGCGACGCGAGTACGGGCCGATTCGCAACGGCGGCGGGTACCCGCTCCGATGGGGCGATCCCGTGGTGGTCGAGCTCGACATGCGGGCCAGTGGCGACGGCCGCTCCTGTGGCGATCGGACCTACGCCGAGCACCTGCGGTTCTTCGGGGCGGTGCCCATCGAGCAGCTGGCGGCCGGCGGTCCCGTCACCCTCCGCCACACCGACCACCAGGGAACCGACGTCACCATCGAGATCTACGACGTGGTGTTCGGCTGAACCCCCTCGCCGACCGGACCGACCGCCGGTTAGACAGGAGCGATGGCCCTGCACATCTACCGGGTGGTCGTCCGCGGTTACTTCGCCGATCTCGACGATGATGCCCGCGCCACGCTGCGAGCCTCGGCGGACGCCCACGACATCTTCGAGTCCGCGTTCACCGAGTCGGGAACCCTCACCTACACCTCCGACCTCTACGCCTTCAACACCCGCTTCGCCCTCAGGGCCACCGGTGACCCAGCCGAGAACGAGGCCGAGGTGACCGCGGTCGCCCTCGAGCACACCGAACGTCTGCTCGCCGACTTCGGGGTGACGGGCAAGGGCCTCGGCAACCGGCCGATGCAGGTGATCATCACCGACATGGCCGACATGTGGTCCGGCTGATCCGTGGTGAGCCCATGGTCTGACGAGCGGTGTGCCCTGGTGTGACGTTCGCATCGCGCCGGCGTCGGGGTCGGCCCGCCTAGCCTTCCGGGAACCCCGAGCGAAGACCGACGGAGAACATGGACGATCCGACAGCCGCCATCGCCACCGTCGTCGCTGTCGGCGTGGTCGCCCAGTGGGTGGCCACGAAGCTGAAGATCCCGTCGATCCTGCTGCTCCTCGGTGCCGGCCTGGCAGCAGGGCCGGGGCTCGACGTCATCGATCCCGATGCCCTCCTCGGCGATCTGCTGTTCCCCGTCGTGTCGATGGGTGTGGCTCTGCTGCTGTTCGAGGGGGGTCTCGGACTCCACCGCTCCGAGCTCGGCTCGTGGAGTGGCGTGCTGGTGCGCCTCCTCACCGTCGGGGTGGCCATCACGGGTGTGGTCGCGGCCATCGCCGCGGCCACCGTCGGCGGGCTGTCGTTGGAGACCGCGGTCGTCTTCGGCGCCATCATGACGGTGACCGGCCCCACCGTGATCATCCCCCTGCTGCGCCAGACCCGGCTCCGGCCTCGGGTGGCACGCGTGTTGCGGTGGGAGGGAATCGCCATCGGCGCCGTCGGTGCCACCCTCGCCATCGTCGTGCTCGAAGCGGTCGTCTTGGCCGGTGAGGGCCCGGTGGTGATCGCCCGCGAGGTCCTCCTCACCGCGGTGGTGGGCAGCGGCATCGGTCTCGCCACGGCAATGGCACTGGCGTGGGCGCTCGGCCATCGCCTGGTGCCCGACCACATCCAGAACGCGGTCATCATCGCGGCGGTCCTCGTCGCCTTCGCGCTCGCGAACCACTGGCGCGAGGAAGGTGGGCTGTTCGCGGCCACGGTCCTTGGCATCGCGTTGGCGAACCAGCGGCGGGCTCCGGTGCGCCACGTGGTGGAGTTCCAGGAGAACCTCGGCGTCCTCCTCATCGGTTCGATCTTCGTGCTGCTCGGTGCCCGGGTCGAGGCGCAGGACCTGCGGGCCAACCTGGTGCCGGCCCTTGCCGTGCTCGCGGTGCTCGTGTTCGTGGCCCGGCCGCTCTCGGTGGCGGCATCCACGTGGCGCTCGAGCCTCACCCGTCAGGAGCGGCTCTACATCGCTGGTGTGGCGCCGCGGGGCATCGTCGCGGCGTCGGTCTCGGCGCTGTTCGCGCTGAAGCTCGAGGCGGCAGGCGTGCAGGGCAGCACGGACCTTGCCGCCCTCACCTTCGTGGTGGTGGCCGGCACCGTCGTGGTCTACGGCCTCGGAGCCGGCCCGCTGTCGCGCCGACTCCGGTTGAAGGTGCCCGATCCCACCGGGGTCGCGCTCATCGGCGCGCCGCCGTGGGCCGTGGAGCTGGGACGTCTGTTGCAACGGGTCGAGGTGTCGGTCCTCGTGGTGAGCACCGACGAGGAGGAGATCCGCCAGGCCCAGCAGGCCGACCTCCTCGTCTACAACGGCCGCCTGGCGCACCGCGACCTGGCCGAGACGGTCGAGGCGATGGGCGTTCGACTGGCACTGGCGGTGTCGCATCGAGAAGAGCTGAGGGCGTTCGGCGCCGAGCGGTTCGTCCACCTGCTCGGGCGAGCCAACGTCTACGAGATGCCACGCAACGCCGAGGAGCGCGCCCAGAGCCACGGTGGGGCCGGCGGCCACGAGGTGCGCGAGCTGGGCGTCGGTCTCACGTCGGCCGACGTCATCGCGATGGTCGCTGCCGGCGCCACCACCGAGCTCGTCTCGCGTGTCGAGCTCGAGACCCGGGGCGAGGGGTTCTTCCCCCTTCTCACCGCCAGCAACGGCAGAGCCTCGGTGGTGGCGGGCCCTGTGGACGGGTCGGCGGAGTGGGTCATCGGGGTGCGCGCCGCTGCGGGAACCGTGCTCCGTGAGCCGGTCGACGCTGCCTCGGACGCGCAGGAGGGACGGCCGCCGACGACCGTCCCTCCCGAGCCAGGCGACGAGCCGGGCTACTTCTCCAACGAGTTGGAGTAGGCCCGCACCGCGATCGGGAAGCACACCACGATGATGGCGACGACCCAGATCGTGGTGTAGAGCCCAGGGTTCTGGATCGACCACGGGTCGCTCGCCTGGATCGGGGTGTTGGGGTTGCCGAACGCCTGGCGCAGTGCGTCGGACAGCGTGGTGATCGGGTTCCACTCCGCAAAGGTGCGCAGCGGCTCGGGCATCGACGACGCCGGCACGAAGGTGCTCGCGATGAACGTCAGGGGGAAGATCGTGGCGAAGCCGATGCCCATGACGCCCTCGGGGGTGGGGATGAGACTGCCGAGGAGCACCCCGATCCACACCATGGCGAATGCGAAGGCGATCATCAGGACGTAGGCGAGGACGGCGTCGAGGATCGAGCCCCGGATCCGCCAGCCGACGATGAAGCCGACCACCGACATGATGGCGATGGGCAGCAGCGCCTTCAAGATGTTGGCCACGGCGTGGCCGCCCAGCACGGCTCCCGACGCGATGGGCAGCGAGCGGAACCGGTCGACCACCTGGTTCTTGCGGTCGTTGGCCAGGCTCATCGCCACGCCGAAGGCGGTGAACACGATGGTCTGGGCGAAGATGCCGCCCATGAGGAACTCGCGGTAGCTGCCGCCGCCCGGCACATCGATGGCGCCCCCGAACACGTAGGCGAAGAGCAGCACGAACATCACCGGTTGCACCGTGGCGTCGGAGAGCTGCTCGGGCTGGCGCTTCATGTGGATGAGGCCACGGCGGGCCACCACCCACGTGTCGTGGACGAGTCCCCGCGAGGGGTGCAGAGCTGCCTCGCGGTCGGGCACGGTGAGCGCGTCGATCGCCTCGGAACTGAGGCCGTTGGGTGAGGTGCTGCTGGTGGTGACGGTCATGACATGACCTCCAGGGTGTTGTCGACGACGTCGTCGTCGGGATCGATGGGCATGCCCGTGAGGGTGAGGAACACCTCGTCGAGGGTGGGCTGGTGGATGCCGAGGTCGTCGACCTCGATGCCGGCAGTGGCGAGCTCGCCGGCCGCGGCCGACAGGGCAAGCACCCCGTTGGACGTGGGGGCGCTGGCCCGGCGGGCGGCGACATCGACCACGGGCTCGAAGCCTGCGGCGCGGGCGATGATGGAGGCGGCCTCGTCGAGGCGGGTGGGGTCGGACACCACCAGGCCGATGCTGTCGCCACCGACCTGGCGCTTGAGGCTGCTGGAATCGCCCTGGGCGATGATGGCGCCGTGGTCGACGACGAGGATGTCGTCGGCGAGGCGGTCGGCCTCCTCGAGGTACTGGGTGGTGAGCATGATGGTGGTGCCGTCGCCGACCAGGCGCTCGAGCACCTCCCACAGGTCGTTGCGGGCCCGGGGGTCGAGGCCGGTGGTGGGCTCGTCGAGGAACAGCACCTGGGGGTGGGCCACGAGGGTGGCGCCCAGGTCGAGGCGCCGGCGCATGCCGCCCGAGTAGCCCGAGGTGGGTCGGTCGGCCGCGTCCTCCAGGCTGAACTGGCGGAGCAGCTGGTCGGCGCGGGCCTTGGCGTCGCGGCGGGGCAGCTGGTGCAGCTCTCCCACCATGACGAGGTTCTCGCGGCCGGTGAGGATGGGATCGACGGTGGCGTCCTGGGCGGTGAGCCCGATGCGGCGCCGCACCTCGTGGGGGTGGGTGGCCACGTCGTAGCCGGCGACGGTGGCGTGCCCCTCGTCGGCCTGGGTGAGCGTGGTGAGGATGCGGACGCTGGTGGTCTTGCCGGCCCCGTTGGGGCCGAGCACCGCGGTGATGGTGCCGGTGGGCACCGTGATGTCGACACCGCCGAGAGCGGTGGTGTCGCCGTATCGCTTGACGAGCCCGTGGGCGTCGACGGCGTTCTGGTTCATGGGGGTTCGCCTCGTGAGCAGGGGAGCGGAGCGGGGTCGTTGGCGGCCCTGGATCGTGTGTCCCGGATGGTCTATGTCCTCGACCCCACTGGAGGTCAAGGGTGTTTCGTGTCGATGGGGTCAGTCGTCGGACGGAACCGACCCGCCGAACTCATCGCTCGTGAAACGTACGACCCGTCATGGACAGATCCTGTCCGCAATGCCCGGTTCTTGGCCCCACTCCCAGATCCCCGCCCCACTCCACCGAAATCTCGCGGATCCGGCGCGGTGGACGGGACGAATCCGCGAGATCTCGGGAGATGCGTGCGGATGAGGAGAGATCTCAGTATCTTTCATGCTGTGACACACGCGCGGATGACGGACGTGCTGAAGCTCGCCGGCCAGCACCATGGCCTCGTTCGGGCCGAGCTGCTTCGGCCACTCGGCATCGACCGGAGCGCGCTCGCGAGGTTGACGGCGTCGGGGGTGCTCGAGCCCACGGCGGGTCCCGGCATCCGGCGGGTCGCGGGCGGGGAACCGTCGCCCCACCAACGTCTGCTCGGGTCGGTGTGGGCCGGTGGTCCACACGCGGTGGCCTCGCACCAGGGAGGGGCATGGCTCTGGCGCCTCGATCCGATCGAGACCCTGAACCTCGACGTGTCGGTCCCGTACTCGACCGGGCGACGTCCCCCGGGCGTCACGCTGCACTACTCGACCGCCCTGGGCCGAGGCCTCGTCACCTGTGTCGACGGGATCCCGGTCACCGAGCCGACGCTGACACTCCTCGACCTCGGCTCGGTCGTGTCGCCGGACGTGCTGGAGCGGGCGTTCGACTCGGCGTTGCGCCAAGGGCTGACGAGCCAGCGGCGGGCGGAGGTGATCCTGCGGCGGCTGGGGCGGAGCGGTCGCAACGGCACCGCCGCGCTGCGCGCCCTGCTCGAGGCGCGCTCCGTCGCCGACGGCGTGACCGACACCGACTTCGAGGTGCGGCTGATCCAGGTGCTCCGCCGGGGAGGACTCCCCGAGCCGGTCCGGCAACTCCCGCTCTACGACCGCGATGGGTTCATCGGTCGCTTCGACTGCGCCTATCCGGCGGCGATGGTGGCCATCGAAGCCGACAGCGTCCGGTACCACCACGACCGGGAGCGCTTCGAGAAGGATCGGGAGCGGCGGACTCGTGCCGAGGCGATCGGCTGGAGGGTGCCGTCGTTCACCTGGCGCCACGTCACCCGCCGTCCGCAGCGGGTGGCCAGCGCCATCGCCGGGATGCTCGACGCCTCGGGCTGGCTCTGGCGCCACGCGGCCTGACGGAGTCGACATCTCGCGGATCTGACGCGCTCGTCGCGACGAATCCGCGAGATATCGGTGAGGACCCGGCCTCAGCCGGTCTGCTGGGCGACGGCTTCGGCCGCCGCCAGCGCCGCCTCGACGTCGCCGAGGTAGCGCTGCTCGAACGACTCGACCGGCACCGCCTGCATGGCGTCGTCGAGCTCGTAGCGCACGGGGATGCCGGTGGGGATGTTGAGCTCGGCGATGGCGTCGTCGGAGATGCCGTCGAGGTGCTTGACGAGGCCCCGGAGGCTGTTGCCGTGGGCGGCGACGAGCACCACCCTGGCGGCCTGCAGGTCGGGGACGATGGCGTCGTGCCACCACGGCAGCATGCGCTCGACGACGTCCTTCAGGCATTCGGTGGCGGGGATGAGGTCGGCGGGGAGGTGGGCGTAGCGGGGGTCGTGGCGGGCGTGGCGCTCGTCGTCGAGGTCGAGCGCCGGCGGCGGGGTGTCGTAGCTGCGCCGCCAGATGTGCACCTGCTCGGGTCCGTACTTCTCCACCGTCTCCTTCTTGTCGAGCCCGGTGAGGGCGCCGTAGTGGCGCTCGTTGAGCCGCCAGCTGCGTCGCACCGGGATCCAGCTGCGGTCCATCTCCTCGAGGCAGAGCGTGGCGGTGCGGATGGCCCGCTTCTGCAGCGAGGTGTGGACCACGTCGGGCAGGATCCCGGCCTCGAGCATTACCGGCCCGGCGCCCCTGGCCTCGGTCTCGCCGAGCTCGGTGAGGCCGACGTCGTGCCAGCCGGTGAACAGGTTGAGGGCGTTCCACTCGCTCTGGCCATGGCGGAGGAGGATGAGCGTCCGGGTGGGGGAGGCGGTCATGGCGCCGATGCTAGCGACGCCCTGGGGCGGCGCCCAGAGATGTGGTCGGTGAGGTTGTCAATACCACGCTCAACTTTTATGCTGGCTCCATCCGCGAGACGAGCGGCGGCGCCCCATCCGGCGTTACCCTTCGCCCTCCGTACCCCCCGAACACCACGAACCCAGGGAGTCCCTCATGCCCAAGGCCGTCGGAATCGACCTCGGCACCACCAACTCGGTCGTCAGCGTCCTCGAGGCGGGCGACCCTGTCGTCATCCCCAACTCCGAGGGCAGTCGCACCAGCCCCTCGGTCGTCGCCTTCTCCAAGGGCGGCGAGGTCCTCGTCGGTGAGGTGGCCAAGCGCCAGGCCATCACCAACCCCGAGCGCACCATCCGGTCTGTCAAGCGCCACATGGGGACCGACTGGAAGATCGACATCGACGGCAAGAACTACACGGCGCAGGAGATCTCGGCCCGCACGCTCCAGAAGCTGAAGCGCGACGCCGAGGCCTACCTGGGCGACACCGTCACCCAGGCGGTCATCACCGTGCCCGCCTACTTCGACGATGCCCAGCGCACCGCCACCAAGGAAGCCGGCCAGATCGCCGGCCTCGAGGTGCTGCGCATCATCAACGAGCCGACCGCCGCCGCGCTGGCCTACGGCCTCGACAAGGAGGGCGAGGACCAGACGATCCTGGTGTTCGACCTCGGCGGCGGCACCTTCGACGTGTCGGTCCTCGAGATCGGCGACGGCGTGTTCGAGGTCAAGAGCACCCACGGCGACACCAGCCTCGGCGGCGACGACTGGGACCAGCGCGTCATCGACTGGCTCACCAGCTCGTTCAAGAACGACCACGGCGTCGACCTCAGCAACGACGCCATGGCCGTGCAGCGCCTGAAGGAAGCGGCGGAGAAGGGCAAGATCGAGCTGTCCCAGGTGCAGCAGACCCAGATCAACCTGCCGTTCATCACCGCCACCGACGCCGGGCCGCTCCACCTCGACTACCAGCTCAGCCGCGCCAAGTTCCAGGAGCTGACGGCCGATCTGCTCGAACGCTGCAAGACGCCGTTCGAGCAGGCGATCAAGGACGCCGGCCTCGAGAAGGGTCAGCTCGACCACGTCATCCTCGTTGGCGGCTCCACCCGCATGCCGGCGGTCACCGACCTGGTCATCGAGATGACCGGCAAGGAGGCCAACAAGTCGGTCAACCCCGACGAGGTGGTCGCCATCGGCGCCGCGGTGCAGGCCGGCGTGCTGAAGGGCGACGTCAAGGACGTGCTGCTCCTCGACGTCACCCCCCTGTCGCTCGGCATCGAGACCAAGGGCGGCGTCATGACCAAGCTCATCGAGCGCAACACCACGATCCCCACCCGGCGCACCGAGGTGTTCACCACGGCCGAGGACATGCAGCCGTCGGTCGAGATCCACGTGCTGCAGGGCGAGCGCGAGATGGCGCAGTTCAACAAGACGCTCGGCAAGTTCCAGCTGGTCGAGCTGCCGCCGGCGCCGCGCGGCGTGCCCCAGATCGAGGTCACCTTCGACATCGACGCCAACGGCATCGTCCACGTCTCGGCCAAGGACCGTGCCACCAACAAGGAGCAGTCGATGACCATCACCGGTCAGTCGTCGCTCGACAAGGACGCCATCGACCAGATGGTGAAAGATGCCGAGTCGCACGCCGAGGAGGACCGCAAGCGTCGCGAGGAGGCCGAGGTCCGCAACAACGCCGACTCGCTCGTCTACCAGACCGAGAAGGTGCTGCGGGAGCAGGGCGAGAAGTTCGAGGGCGACGAGAAGTCCACCGTCGAGGCCCGCCTCTCCGAGCTGAAGGAGGCCCTGGCCGGCACCGACCTCGAGTCGATCCGCAACTCCACCGAGTCGCTGATGACCGCCAGCCAGAGCTTCACCCAGCGCCTTTACGAGACGGCCGCCGCCGAGCAGCAGGGTGCCGCCGGCGACGCCGGTGCGGGCGCCAGCGCTCCCGACGACGACGAGGTGGTCGACGCCGAGATCGTCGACGCCGAGATCGTCGACGACGAGGACATCGACGACGAGGACAAGTCGTGACCGATCCCGCCACCGGGCCCGACCTCCCCGAGCCGCCCGGGCCCGAACCCACCGAGTCGGAGGTCGCCGAGCCGGTGGCCTCCGACCCCGATGGCCGGGCCACCTCCGACATCGACGCCATGGCCCCCGACGATCTCGAGGCCCTGGCCACCGACACGCTCGACCGGCTCGAGTCCGTCACCGCCGAGCGCGACGACTACCTCGACCGCCTGCGCCGCCTCCAGGCCGACTTCGAGAACTACAAGAAGCGAACGGCGCGCGAGCACCAGATGGCCGCCGAGCGTGCCACCGGTCGGCTGGCCGAGGGGCTTCTCCCCGTCCTCGACTCCTGCGATGCCGCGCTGGCACACGGTGCCGACGGCGTCCCGCCGATCTTCGCCGCCCTGCTCGGCGTGCTCGAGAAGGACGGGCTCGAGCGCATCGATCCGCTCGACGCCCCGTTCGACCCCGCGTTCCACGAGGCGGTCATGCACGAGCACGGCGACGGCGACGGCGACGGCCCCATCGTCACCGAGGTGCTCCGGCCCGGCTACGCATGGAAGGGCCAGATCATCCGAGCCGCCATGGTCAAGGTCCGGGGCTGACCCGGCGCGGGCGGCCGTCACAACCGGCGGCGCGACCACACCAGTGCAGCTAGACCAGTGCAGCTAGACCCGTGCAGCCAGACCAGTGCAGCCAGACCAGTGCAGCGACACCAGTGGAGATCAGTGAAGGAGGTGAGCGGTGACCGCACAGCGTGAGTGGTTCGAGAAGGACTACTACAAGATCCTCGGTGTGCCCGACTCCGCGCCCGCGAAGGAGCTCACCTCCGCCTATCGGAAGCTGGCCCGCCAGCTGCACCCCGATGCCAACCCCGGCGATGCCGCCGCCGAGGAGCGCTTCAAGGAGGTGTCGGCCGCCTACGACGTGGTCGGCGATCCCGAGAAGCGCAAGGAGTACGACGAGGTTCGCCGCATGGGGCCAATGGCCGGAGGCTTCGGCGCGCCCGGCGGCGGGGCAGGAGGCTTCAGCTTCAGCGCCGACGACCTGGGCGACCTGCTCGGCGGCCTCTTCAACCGCAATCGTGGCGGGGGTCCGCCCGGCTCGGGGCGGGCCAGTCGGGGCGCCGGCCCCCAGCGCGGGCGCGACCTCGAGGCGGAGCTCCACCTGTCGTTCTCCGACGCGGTCAGGGGCGTCACCACCCAGGTCAACCTCACCTCCGACGCCCCCTGTTCCACCTGCCACGGGTCGGGCGCCCGTCCTGGCACCACCCCCAGTACGTGCTCGCGCTGCGGTGGGCGGGGGGTCCTCGACGACAACCAGGGCTACTTCTCGTTCAGCCAGCCCTGTCCGGCGTGCGGTGGCCGCGGCCAGTCCATCGACGACCCATGTCCGGGTTGCCGGGGCACCGGCATCGAGCGGCGGCCGCGCACGGTCAAGGTGCGCATCCCCGCTGGCGTCGACCACGGGCAGCGCATCCGGCTGAAGGGCAAGGGCGGCGCCGGGCAGAACGGCGGCCCGGCCGGCGACCTCTACGTGGTCGTCTCGGTGCCCGCCCACCCGCTGTTCGGACGCGCCGGGCGCAACCTCACGCTGAACGTGCCCATCACCTACACCGAGGCGGTGCTCGGGGCCGACATCCGCGTGCCCACCGTCGACGACGAGCCCGTCACCCTGCGCATCCCGGCGGGCACCCGCTCGGGTCGCACGTTCCGGGTGCGTGGCCGAGGGGTCGAGCCGGCCACTGGTGCCGCGGGTGACCTGCTCGTCACCGTCGACGTCGCCGTGCCGTCCACCCTGTCCGATGCCGAGCGCGCCGCGGTCGAGGCCCTCGCGGCCATCGAACCCGACGTCTCGCCCCGCGCCCACCTGGGGGTCTGATCATGCCTGCCGAGGACCGTGCCGAGAACCGTCGGTCGGATCGGGCCGTCTACGTGATCTCCGTGGCGGCCGAGCTGGCTGGCGTGCACCCCCAGACCCTGCGCATCTACGAGCGCAAGGGCCTGGTCGACCCGTCGCGCACCGGCGGTGGCAGCCGCCGCTACTCCGATGACGACGTCGCCCAGCTGCGTCGCATCCAGGAGCTCACCGCCGACGGGCTCAACCTCGCCGGCGTGAAGAAGGTGGTCGAGATGGAGGCCGAGCTCGACCGCCTGCGGGCTCAGCTCGACGCCGCTCGGGCCGAGGCCGAGGTCGTGCGTCGGCGGGCCGAGGACGCCGTCGACGCGGCTCATCGCCAGCACCGCCGCGACCTCGTGCCGGTGCACCAGGCTGTCGTGCTCTACGAGGGCGGGCGGCGCCGGCGCAGCTGACTGCGGCGTCCCCGACCGCTCGACCCAAAGTTGATGACCGTGACATCAGGTGTGCTGATCATCAGGAGATAGGACTCACCCATGGCTCTCGATCCGAACCGATGGACCCTGAAGACCCAGGAGGCCGTCAACGCGGCCATCGCTGCGGCGAAGGCCAACAGCAACCCCGAGGTCACCGTCGACCACGTCCTCACCGCGCTCGTCGGCCAGGAGGAGGGGGTCGTGCTGCCCATCCTCCAGAAGGTCGGTGCCAACCCCGTCTCGATGCGCAACGCCGCCGCCGACGCCGTGTCCAAGCTGCCGAAGGCCTACGGCGGTGAGGCCCGCATCTCACGCGGGTTCACCGAGCTGCTCGACCGGGCCGACGCCGCCCGCACCGAGCTCGGCGACGAGTACATCTCCACCGAGCACCTCCTGCTGGCGCTCGCCGACCACATCGGCGTCGAGCGCGAGAAGCTGCTCACCGCCCTCCGCGAGGTGCGCGGCAGCCACCGGGTCACCAGCCAGTCGCCCGAAGACCAGTTCCAGGCGCTCGAGAAGTACGGCCGCGACCTCACCGAGGCGGCGCGCCAGGGCAAGCTCGACCCGGTCATCGGCCGCGACGAGGAGATCCGGCGCACCATCCAGGTGCTGTCGCGCCGCACCAAGAACAACCCGGTCCTCATCGGCGAACCCGGTGTGGGCAAGACCGCCATCGTCGAGGGCCTCGCCGGCCGCATCGTCGAGGGCGACGTGCCCGAGAGCCTCAAGAACAAGCGGCTCATCTCGCTCGACCTGTCGGGCATGGTGGCCGGCGCCAAGTACCGCGGCGAGTTCGAGGAGCGGCTCAAGGCCGTCCTCAAGGAGATCACCGACGCCGAGGGCGAGGTCATCACCTTCATCGACGAGCTGCACACCATCGTCGGTGCCGGTGCGGCCGAGGGGGCCATGGATGCTGGCAACATGATCAAGCCCATGCTGGCCCGTGGCGAGCTGCGCATGATCGGCGCCACCACGCTCGACGAGTTCCGCAAGCACATCGAGAAGGACGCCGCGCTCGAACGCCGCTTCCAGCAGGTCTACGTCGGCGAGCCGTCGGTCGAGGCCACCATCGCCATCCTCCGCGGCCTGAAGGAGCGCTACGAGGTGCACCACGGCGTGCGCATCCAGGACGCCGCTCTCGTCGCCGCCGGCGTGCTCTCCGACCGCTACCTCACCGGCCGCTTCCTGCCCGACAAGGCCATCGACCTCATCGACGAGTCGGCATCGAAGCTCCGCATCGAGATCGACTCGATGCCCACCGAGATCGACGTGGTCGAGCGGCGCATCCGCCAGCTCGAGATCGAGCGGGTGGCCCTCGCCAAGGAGACCGACGCGGCATCGGCCGAGCGCCTCGCCGCCCTCGACGCCGAACTGGCGGGCCTGCGCGAGCAGAAATCGGGCATGGTCGCCCACTGGCAGTCGGAGAAGGACGCCATCGCCCGGATCCGCGAGCTCAAGGAGCAGCTCGAGCACAAGCGCAGCGAGGTCGAGCGCGAGTCCGACCTCGAGAAGGCCGCCGAGATCCGCTACGGCCAGCTGCCGGCCCTCGAGCGCTCCGTCGATGAGGCCACCGAGGCGCTCGCCGTGCTCCAGGCCGAGCAGCGGATGCTGAAGGAGGAGGTCGACGAGGAGGACATCGCCGAGGTCGTCTCCAAGTGGACCGGTGTGCCGGTGACGCGCCTCATGGAGGGCGAGATGGCGAAGCTCGTCCGCCTCGAAGAGGTGCTCCACCAGCGGGTCATCGGCCAGGAGGACGCGGTGCTCGCCGTGGCCAACGCCATCCGGCGCAGCCGGGCCGGTCTCTCCGACCCCGACCGCCCCATCGGCTCGTTCCTCTTCCTCGGTCCCACCGGCGTGGGCAAGACCGAGCTGGCCCGCAGCCTCGCCGACTTCCTGTTCGACGACGAGCGCGCCATGGTGCGCATCGACATGTCCGAGTACATGGAGAAGCACTCGGTGAGCCGGCTCATCGGTGCCCCTCCGGGCTACGTGGGCTACGACGAGGGTGGCCAGCTCACCGAGATCGTCCGGCGTCGTCCCTACGCCGTGGTGCTCCTCGACGAGATCGAGAAGGCCCACTCCGACGTGTTCAACGTGTTGTTGCAGCTGCTCGACGACGGTCGCCTCACCGACGGCCAGGGCCGAACGGTCGACTTCACGAACGTCGTGCTCATCATGACCTCCAACCTCCCCGGCGACCCGCGCGAGTTCTTCAAGCCCGAGTTCATCAACCGCGTCGACGACATCGTGCGGTTCCGCGAGCTCACCGAGGACGACCTCGGCCGCATCGTCGACATCCAGCTCGACCGGCTGCGTCGCCGGCTCGCCGACAAGCGCATCACGCTCGAGGTGACCCCGGCCGCCTCGGCTCTGATCGCCCACGAGGGCTACGACCCGGCGTTCGGCGCCCGTCCGCTCAAGCGGGTCATCCAGCGCGAGCTCGGCGATCGCCTCGCCATGTCGATCCTCGACGGCAAGGTCGCCGAGGGCGACGACGTCAAGGTCGACGCGGTCGGGGGCGAGCTCGTCATCACCTGATCCCGAGCCGCCGCTCGTGCCGCCTGGCAGACTGCGGCCGTGAGCGATCAGGCGGAGTGGGAGAAGTGGGAGGGCTGGCTACCGGGCGATGACGCGCCCGGCGATGTGCCCGGTGCCCGGAAGCCGGCGATCTGGCGCCGTTGGACCCAGCGCCAGACCGTCCCCCCGCCGCCGGGGGCCAGCCTCCGCCACGCGCCGCCGTCATCGACGACCTCACCGCCGCCGCCGCTGGGTCGATCCGGTCCTCGGCGCAGAGGCCCACGTGCCGACGGCGCGCCGAGTGGACGACCAGGTTCGTCCGGCGCCCGCTGGATGGTGATGGCGGTCGTGCTCCTGGTCGGCGCGGCCGGCTTCGTGCTGCCGGTGCTCATCGGTAGCGGCGAGGGCGACGAGAGCGACTCGAACCCTGGGGTGAGCGCGAGCATGATGCCGGGGGCTGTTCTTCCCGAGGCCGACCCGGGCCCGGCGCCGGCGCGTGACCTCCTCCTCACCGGCGCCGCCGCCGAGATGGTCGAGTTGCGGGCGGCGGTGGGCGATGGCCTCGGCAAGGCGCGCCAGCTCGTGATCTACCCCGATCGCCTCGTCGCCGAGGTGGAGCCACCGACCGCGCCCGGAACCGTCGAGCGGTGGGTGGTGCTCCCAGGTGAGGGCCCGACCGGTCCGGATCCGCTCGACGTGCCATCCGAGCAGGTGGTCGCCCAGCTGTTCTCGCTCAGCGACGTCGACCTTGGTCGACTCCCCGCGTTCGTCGCCTCCGCCCAGGTCGAGCTGACCGCGGCGGACGGGCTCGGCCCGTTGGTCGCGTCGCACCTGGTGGTGCAGCGCGACCCGCTGGGTGAGCTACGGGTGTGGGTGCACGCCGGCTCCGACACCTGGCGTGGCGTCGTGGTGCTCACGGCTGGTGGCGAAGTCGTCGATGTGCAGACCGGACCCCGCTGACGCGACGTCAACGGTGCTCTGAGTGACAGGCGACGTCGCCTCGGAAGTAACCATGCCCCCACTTCGCACCCTCCGTGGTCTCGTGCCATAGGCCGAACGACTCAGATTAGGAATGTCGGGTGGACAACGACCACTAACCGTGGTTGTCTAGGTGGGTCGCCACGCAATAGTGGCGATGTGGGGAAGTGAAGATCCGCAGGCTGCCATTGGTCGCTTGGGTTTGCGGGGAGCTAGAGCGAACCCGGCCCCCAAACTCTGCGCCGGGCGTGTGATGTGCCCGGTCTTCGCCACCCCGAGGAGACCCCGAGATGGGCACACCCCCCCGCTCACGTCCAGACACTGGTAGAGGCAAGATCTTCAGCAGCATCGCGCTCGCTCTCGCGCTGCTCGGCACCCTGATCGCCTTCGCCCCGAGCGCCAGCGCCCACCACGCCGAGATCACGGTGACCGGCGCCTGCCAGCCCGACGGCACGTACACGGCCAGCTACACGGCTCGGCCCTGGGCCACCGGCAACTTCATCTCACGAACAGCCGGATACGCCGCGCAAGGCCACATCGAGGTCGACTACCGGCTCAACGGCGGCGCCTGGACCCCGCTCGTCACCAACGGCGAGTTCGTGCCGGCGAGCCCCACCATCTCTGGCCAGTTCACCCTTGGAACAGCGGGCACCGGGTTCTCCGGCACCATCGAGGTCCGCACCCGGGACCAAGGCAAGTGGTGGAACAACGTTGGTGCCGACACGGGCTACCGGGAGGACACCAAGAGTGTGAACGATCCCTGCGACGTCCCCGACACGGAGGTCGACCCGGTCGAGCCCACGGTGACGCCCGCTGGCGCCTGTGGCGCGGCCGACTCGCTGAAGGTGGCCACAACCGCTGGCATCGAGTACCTGCGCGACGGCGTCGGCGCCGACATCAGCGGCACCACCATCACCGGGCCCGCCTCGGGCACCATCGATGCCGTGGCGCTGCCCACCTTCACCCTGAAGAACCCGATGAGCTTCGACTTCGACCTCAAGGCAGCGGTTCCGTGTGACAAGGACGCCACCCCCGTCGAGCCCACCATCGACTCCGATGGCGTCTGCGGCGTCCCCGACAGCATCACCGTCGCCACCACCACCGGCATCGAGTACCTGCGCGACGGCATCGGCGCCGACATCAGCGGCACCACCATCACCGGCCCGCAAGCCGGCACGATCGTCGCCGTGGCGCTGCCCACCTACAAGCTGAGCGCGCCGATGAGCTTCCCGTTCGACCTCGACGCGGCCGTGCCGTGCCCCACCAACGTCACCCCGGTCGCTCCGTCGATCACCCCTGGTGGTGCCTGTGACGTGCCCGACACCCTCACGATCCCCAACACGCTCGGCATCAAGTACCTGCGCGACGGCATCGGCGCCGACGTCAGCGGCACCACCATCACCGGCCCGCAAGCCGGCACGATCGTCGCCGTGGCGCTGCCCACCTACAAGCTGAGCGCGCCGATGAGCTTCGACTTCGACCTCAAGGCCGCAGTACCGTGCAAGGACGCCACCTCCGTCGACCCCAAGGTCACCCCGGCTGGGGCCTGTGATGTTCCCGACAGGCTTGCCGTGCCGAACACCGTTGGCGTCACCTACCTCTTCGGCGGCGTCGACGTGAGCGGCGACACCCTCTCCGGTCCGCAGAACGGCTTGCTCACCGCCGTCGCCAAGACCGGGCACAAGCTCACCAACCCAGGGTGGGACTTCGACGTCGACCTCAAGGCCGCAGTGCCGTGCAAGGACGCCACCGCCGTCGATCCCGGGGTCACCCCGTCGGCAGCCTGTGATGTTCCCGACACGCTCACCGTGCCGAACACCCCTGGGGTCACCTACCTCCTCGCCGGAGTCGACGTGAGCGGCACCACCATCTCCGGTCCCGAGACCGGCTTGCTCACCGCCGTCGCCAAGACGGGCTTCAAGCTCACCAACCCAGGGTGGGACTTCGACGTCGACCTCAAGGCCGCAGTGCCCTGCATCGACACCACCGCGGTGAACCCCAACGTGGTGCCGGCCCGCACCTGTGGCGTGCCCGACAACTTCACCATCCAGACCACCACGGGTGTGACCTACCTGGTCGACGGTGTCGTGGTGGCCGATGGTTCGGTGCACCTGGGCCCTGATGCGGGCACGGTCACCGCGGTGGCCAAGGTGGGCTACAAGCTCACCGACCCGGGCTGGAGCTTCGCCTTCGACCTCAAGGGCGGGGTGCCGTGTGGAACCACCACCACGGTGCCTCCCACCACCACCGTGCCTCCCACGACCACCACCACACCTACCGAGGTCGGTGGCGTCGAGGAGACCCCGGACGATCCGGGCCCGGGGGTCACCACACCGGCGCCGGAGCCCCCGAGCGGCAGTACCACGCTGCCCCGCACCGGCAGCAACCCGCTCAACTACGTGGCCGCCGCCCTGGCGCTCGGCCTCCTGGGCTTCGCCCTGATCCGCATCGAGCGCCGCCGGGTCGACACGACCCAGTGACCTGAGCGCTCACTCGAGTTGAAGAGAGGCGGCCGACCACGTCGGCCGCCTCTCTCGCGTCTCGACATCCCTGCGTGGCCGGTGGGAGGCGTCCGGGATGAATCGCAGGGGCCGTTCGGACCAGGTTCCGTCGCGATTCCTCACCCTCTGTGGCGAGATTATCTAGGCCGGATGACCCACTGGAGCGCGAGGGTGCTGGACATCGAACACTAACCGTGGTTATCTGTACCAGGTCGCCAGGCGCAGTCGTGCCCCGCACCATCGAACCCGGGGCGGAGCGTTCTCCCGGATCCACGAGATCACCGAGGAGACCACCAGATGGGCACAGCGGCAGCGCCCCGAGCCGAGTCCGGTCGAGGCAAGATCTTCACCAGTGCCACCTTGGCGCTGGCGCTGCTGGCCAGCCTCGTCGCCTTCGCGCCCCAGGTCAGCGCCCACCACGCCGCGGGCGCCTCCGCCGTGGCGTGCGACGACACCACCGGCGAGTGGGTCGTCACCTGGACCGTCACCCAGCCCGATTACGACTGGGCCGACGGCAAGACGATGTTCATCCAGTCGAACCGCGCCGACCTTCTCTTCTACCCCGCGGAGGTCGTCGGCCGGAACCAGTCCTCGACGGTCACCGAGCGGTTCGACACGCCCGGCCAGAAGGTCCTCGACGTCACCGTCTCGTGGGTGGGGCAGGTCCCCGTCGAGCACCGCATCACCGCCGACATCGTGGGTGACTGCGCCGTGCGCCCCACCACGGGCGATCTCACGGTGCGCAAGGTGGTCACCGGTGTCGGCCGCGACGGCGCCGAGGTCACCGCCAGCTTCTCCGCATCGGTCACCGGACCCGACGGCTTCGCCACCGTGGTGGCGCTGCGCCATCCCGACTACACCGCCACGCTCTCCGACCTCGAGCCGGGCGAGTACTCGGTGGTCGAGTCGGCGCCCTCGGTGGCCCCGGTCGAGACCACCTACAGCCCCGCCGACGCCTTCCTGGTCGAGGCCGGCGACAGCCCCACCGTCACGATCACCAACAAGTACTACGACGGCCCCGCGGTGAGCGCCACGCTCGCCACCTCCTGCGGCCTCGGCATCACCGGCGTCCTGCGCAACGACGGCGACGTCGAAGCAACCTTCGAGGTCACCTCCACGGTCGTCGCCGACGACGGCACGCTCAGCACCCTGACCCAGGCGGTCGTGCTCGAGGCCGGCCGCAGTGTCTCGGCGCCGGTCGCGCCCGACGCCCTCCAGGTCGTGGTGTCGTCCGCCGGTGTCGAGCTGGTCACCTCCGACCACGACCCCGGATCGTGCTTCGCCCCCGGTACCCCCACGTTCGCCCTCGCCTGCGACCTCAACGGCTCCAAGGTCATCGTCGCTCTCGACGATCAGGGCACCTTCCCCTCCGACTACGAGCTCTTCGTGAACGGTGCGCCCTACGGCCCGGTGCGCAGCGGCGACTTCATCGAGAGGATCGCGGTCGACGAGGGCGCCCAGTACACGGTCGAGGTTCGCTCCGGCGGTGCCGTCGTCGGCGTGGCCGAGACCTTCGACGTGCGGTGCTTCCGTCCCGACGCCCGGGTCACACCGTTCTGTGCGGTCGACGGCAGCGGGGTCACCGTGGCCCTCACCGACTCGGGCGAGCTCGACTCCGAGTTCTTCGTCCATCTCACGGTGGCCGGCGAGCCCACCGTGGTCGACGGCCCGTTCACCACGACCGACATGCCCCGCTACGTCATCGCCGAGGACGCCGGCTACACCATCGAGGTCTTCGCCAACGGCACCTCGATCGGCACCGAGGGCGGCTCGGTCGACTGCTTCAAGCCGGGTGCCAGCTTCGCTCCGTTCTGTGCGGTGGCGGGCAGCGGGGTCGAGGTCGACCTCACCGACGATGGCCAACTTCCGTCGACGTTCGAGGTGCTCGTCACGGTCGACGGCGTCACCACGACCCACGGGCCCTACCTCGAGCCGGGGGTCCAGCGCTTCGGCCTCCCCGAGGGCACCGAGTACGAGATCGAGGTGACCTCCGCTGGGCGGTCGGTGAGCATCGAGCGTCGCGCGGTCGACTGCTACCAGCCGGGAGCCACCTTCGACCTGGTCTGCGCGCGCGCCGGCAGCTACCTCGCCGTCACCCTCATCGACGGGGGCCTCCCCTCGACCTTCGAGGTCGTCCTCACCGAGGAGGGTGGCGCCACGGCGGTCGAGCCCGGCCTCACCAAGGCCGGCATCTACCAGGTGCCCGTCGAAGAGGGTCGTCGCTACACGATCGAGGCCATGTCCGGTGGTGCCTCCGTCGCCTCCCAGTCCTTCGACGTGAACTGCGCCGACCTCACTGGCTTCAACTACGCCCGTAGCTGCGATGGCTACGCGATCACCCTCGCCAACGGTGCTACCGCCGACACCCCGGGCTCATCCGCGGTGAGCTACACGGTCGAGGTCACCACCGACGGCGCCACCACCACCCGGGTGCTCGACATCGCGCCGGGCGAGGTCGAGCAGGTGATCACCGGCTCGATCCCCGAGGGAGCGCAGGCGCGCGTCGAGGTCACCGAAGCCAGCGAGGGCCAGGTCCGGGTCGACGAGTGGACCCAGAACTGCGGGGGCCAGGCGGCACCCGCCACGACAGCGCCGCCCGCGCCCGAGGTCGCAACCGAGGTGGGTGGCCTCGACGCCCCGGTCGAGGTCGCCGGCATCGCCGTCGAGGCCGACGACGAGGCCGACGTCGAGGCCGACGACGAGGTGGCCGACGCCCCGCCGGCGGGCTCGCAGCGTCTGCCCCGCACCGGCGGCAATCCGCTGAACTTCGGCGTGGCCGCCAGTGCCGTGGCCATCCTCGGAGCGATCCTCGTCGTCCTCGAGAAGCGTCGGCTCGGCCCTCAGCCCAAGGACTGATCACCCGCCGCGGCCCGAGGCGTCGGCGACGTGCCGTGGTGGCTCGCGGCCGGCGGTAAGATGCACCGTCACACCCGGCTGTTGAAAGAGAGACGCGCGTGCCCGCCACCGTCGTCGTCGGGTCCCAGTGGGGCGATGAGGGCAAGGGTCGGTTCACCGACCTGCTTGCCAAAGAGATGTCGATGGTCGTCCGCTACCAGGGCGGCCACAACGCTGGTCACACCCTGGTGGTCGGCGGCGAGACGTTCGCGCTCCAGCTGGTGCCCAGTGGTGTCCTCTACGACCACATCGTTCCCGTCATCGGCAACGGCTGCGTCGTCGATCCCCGCGTCCTCATCGCCGAGATGGACACGCTCGAAGCGAGGGGGGTCGACACCTCGCGGGTGAAGGTCAGCGGCAACGCGCACCTGATCCTGCCGTACCACCAGGAGATCGACATGCTCACCGAGCGTCGGCTCGGGGTGAACAAGCTGGGCACCACCAAGCGCGGCATCGGCCCGGCTTACGCGGACAAGTCGACCCGGGTGGGCCTTCGCGTGCAGGACCTGCTCGACAAGAAGATCTTCCGCGAGAAGCTCGACCAGGTGCTGAAGGAGAAGAACGCGGTCTTGGCCAAGGTGTACAACCGCCTCCCGGCCGACGCCGACGCCATCGCCGAGGAGTACCTCGAGAGGTGCCTGCCTCGCCTCGAGCCGCACATCGCCGACACCGTCGGGCTCGTGCACGACGCGCTCGATGCCGGCCAGCACATCCTCCTCGAGGGCGCCCAGGCGACGTTCCTTGACCTCGATCACGGCACCTATCCCTACGTCACGTCGTCGAACCCGGTGGCCGGCGGCGCCTGCACCGGCGCGGGCATCGGCCCGATGCACATCAACCGGGTGGTCGGCATCGCCAAGGCCTACGTCACCCGGGTGGGTGCCGGGCCGTTCCCCACCGAACTGCTCGACGACCTCGGCGACACCATCGTCGAGAAGGGTCACGAGTACGGCGTCAACACCAAGCGTCGGCGCCGGCCGGGCTGGTTCGATGCGGTGATGATGCGCCATGCGGTCCGGCTCAACTCGCTGTCGGAGCTGGCGGTCACCAAGCTCGACATCCTCGGCGGCCTCGGGCCGCTCAAGGTCTGTGTGGCGTATGAGCACGAGGGCCAGCGGCTCGAACACCTGCCGTACCACCAGTCGGTCCTCCACAAGGTCACCCCGGTGTACGAGGAGCTTCCTGGCTGGGACGAGGACATCAGCTCCATCACCGAGCTGGCCGATCTGCCCGCCAAGGCGCGCGACTACCTGTCGTTTCTCGAGGCGCAGGTGGGGGTGCCCATCACCCTCGTCGGTGTCGGACCCGGTCGCGACCAGTTCGTCCACTTCGCCGCCTGAGGAGGCTCTGTTGAAGGTCTGCGTCGTCGGGGGTGGAGCGCGCGAGCACGCCCTTGCCCACGTCCTCTCCCGCACCGCCGAGGTGGTGGTCACCCCGGGCAACCCGCTCATCCCCGGTTCCACCGACCAGCCGCCCGAGGAGATCGACGCCGACCTGTTCGTCGTCGGCCCCGAGGCGCCGCTGGTCGACGGTCTCGCCGATCGATTGCGGGCTCGTGGGGCCCTCGTGTTCGGACCGGGCGCCGATGGAGCCCGGCTCGAAGGTTCGAAGGCGTGGATGAAGCACATCGCCGCGGTCGCCGACCTGCCCACCGCACGCCACGGCGCGTTCACCGACCAGGGCTCGGCCGATGCCTTCCTCGACACCATGGGCGACCTGTTCGTGGTGAAGACCGACGGCCTGGCTGCCGGCAAGGGCGTCATCGTCACCGAGTCGAGAGCCGAGGCCAGCGCCGCGGTGGCCGAGTACCTGTCGGGTGCGGCGTTCGGTGACGCCGGCCGCACCGTGGTCATCGAGGAGGGGATGGTGGGCCCCGAGCTGTCGCTGCTCGCGGTGTGCGACGGCCAGGGCGCCGTGGCACTCGCCCCCGCCCAGGACTTCAAGCGGGTGGCCGACGGCGATGCCGGCCCCAACACCGGTGGCATGGGTGCATACTCGCCGGTGCCCTTCGTCGACGATGCGCTGGTCGACCAGGTGATGGACCGCTTCGTCGACCCCACGCTGCACACCCTGCGTGAGCGGGGCATCGATTACCGCGGGGTTCTCTACGCCGGCCTGATGCTCACCGCCGAGGGCCCGAAGCTCGTGGAGTACAACGTGCGCTTCGGTGATCCCGAGGCCGAGGTCGTGCTGCCCCGCTTCAGCGGCGATCTCGCCCAGCTCTTGGCCGAGGCCGCCGCTGGTCACATCGAGACCGAGCCGACGTTCACCGACGAGGCCGCGGTCACCGTCGTCATGGCCAGCGAGGGCTACCCGCAGTCACCCCGCACGGGTGATGTCATCTCGGGCCTCGACGAGGCGGCGACGATCCCCGGCGTGGTGGTGTTCGGCGCCGGAGTGGCCACCGACGATTCGGGCCAGGTCGTCACCGCCGGGGGACGAGTCCTGGCGGTGACGGCCGTGGCGCCGGGCGTTTCCGAAGCTCGGACCCGCGCCTACCGGGCAGTCGATGCGATCGACTGGCCCGGGTGCTTCAGCCGGCGCGACATCGCCGCGTCGGCCGTGGCCGCCCACGACGCCGGTGTGGCATCGGGTGGGCGCTGATCTCGCTCATGGGTGGTGTTGTGTTCAGGAGGTGCGGCTCTCGGCTCCGTGATCGACGCTGCCGTCGTCGTTGATGGTGAACTCGTACTCCACGAGGCGCACGGGTGCGGCATCGGCCAGGTCGAGGCCGTCGTCGTAGGTGCGGCCCTTGGCCGCGGCCTTGACAGCCTTGCGGTCGGCGCGGAGCGCCTTGCGGATCTCGCGCTTCGGCTTCACGACCGCACGCTGCGCCGACGAGCGCACGCCAGCGGCGGCGAGGGCGCAGCTCACGCAGAACGGCGGCTTGCCGTGCCCGTGGCTGTACACGAGGCAGTCCTGGCAGAACTCCCCACCGCACGAGCGGCAGATGCGCTCCATCGGCTCGAACTGGTGCTTGTCGCAACGCCCATCCATGATGCTCGTCCTCATCCTCGTCCACATCGGGGTTTGTCGGGATGCGCTCGTCACACCGGACGGAGATCGCTCCCATGTCAAGCATCGGCCTGTGGATAGCGATGTCGGATAGGTCGTTCGACCCTTTCACGCTCCCTTGATCGGGTCGGCGACCGAGCGGCCCACCCCTGTGCGCTCGGTATCGTGGGGTTCCGGCCCGACTTCCCGTGGAGACATCCCGTGGCTGACGCCATCCCCAACGTGCTCGCCACCCGCTATGCCTCCGCCGCCATGCGCGACATCTGGTCGCCCGAGCGCAAGATCGTGCTCGAGCGCCAGCTGTGGATCGCGGTGCTCAGGGCGCAGCGCGACCTCGGCGTGCCCGTTCCCGATGGGGTGATCGAGGCCTACGAGGCGGTGGTGCACCAGGTCGATCTGGCATCGATCGAGGCTCGCGACCGGATCACCAAGCACGACGTGAAGGCCCGCATCGAGGAGTTCTCGGCGCTCGCCGGCCACGAGCTCATCCATCGGGGCATGACCTCGCGCGACCTCACCGAGAACGTCGAGCAGCTGCAGGTGCGTCTCGGCCTCGAGTTGGTGCGTGACCGCCTGGTCACGGTTGCGGTGCGGCTCGCCGAACGGGCTGTCGAGCACCGCGACACCGTCATCACCGGGCGCAGCCACAACGTGCCGGCGCAGGCCACCACGCTCGGCAAGCGCTTCGCCAACGCGGCCGAGGAGGTGCTGGTGGCGCTCGGCCGGGTCGACGATCTCCTCGCCCGCTATCCCCTGCGGGGGATCAAGGGCCCCGTCGGCACCCAGCAGGACCAGCTCGACGTGCTCGGCGACGCAACCAAGGTGGCGGCGCTCGAGTCGTCGGTGGCCGAGCACCTCGGGTTCGACCGGGTGCTCGGCGCGGTCGGCCAGGTCTACCCCCGCTCGCTCGACCTCGACGTGGTGTCGGCCCTGGTCCAGGCGTCGGCCGGCCCGTCGAGCCTCGCCACCTCGATCCGCCTCATGGCCGGCCACGACCTGGTCACCGAGGGCTTCCAACCCGGCCAGGTGGGCTCCTCGGCGATGCCCCACAAGATGAACACCCGATC
>JAENWR010000168.1 GCA_016649895.1 Acidimicrobiia bacterium
ACGTCGCGGAAGTCGGTCGTGACCGCGAGATCACGGTTCTCGTAGACGTGCGAGGCGTCGAGCCCGGGCCGACCCCCGATCCGGCCCCGGCCTCGCCCACGGCCCCGGCCACGGGTGAGGTCGTCGCCACGGACCCCATCGACCCGGGAGCCGGGGAGGCGCTGGCCGTCGAGGTCGCTCCCCCCACCGCCGGGTCCACCGACGGAGATGCCGCCGCTGAGCCGACCGGTCGTCCCGTCGCCGCGAACCCCACTGTCCGTGACGCCGCAGTCGCACCTCAGCCCACCATCGCCACGCCCGCCCCCACCGCGCCGACCGCCGAGGTGGCCGCTCCCGGCACCATCGCCAGTGCCGACGCCGATCCGTGGGAGCAGCTCGCCAACGTCGTGCGCCCGCTCCGCACCGCGCCGGACGGCACCCAGCGGATGTCGCTCCAGCTGCGCCCGGCCGAGCTGGGCACCGTCCACCTCGAGGTGGCGGTGCAGGACGGCCGACTCAGCATCCGTGTCATCGCCGACAACGTGGCGAGCCGCGACCTGCTCGCATCCGCACTTCCCGACCTGCGCGCTGAGCTGTCGAGCTCCGGTGTCGACCTCGGCACCCTCGACGTGAGCGACCAGACCAGTGGCGGCCAGTGGGGGAGCGAGTCCGACCGCCAACGAACCGGCGTCCCCCGCCCGGGCGACGCATCCACCGGCCGAACCGGCACCTCGATCGACCCCGGCACCGATGCCGACACGACCACCACCACCGCCCGGCGCCACGGCGCTGGCGCCCTCGACCTCGCCCTCTGACCCCCCGGACCCTACGGAGCACCCATGAGCAACATCGACCCCGTCGCCCCCGCCACACCCGAGAACTGGGGAGCACCCACGTCGGCCGCCAAGTCCGGGACCGAGCTGGACAAGGACACCTTCATGAAGCTCCTCGTCGCCCAGCTGAAGTACCAGGACCCGCTGTCGCCTGCCGATCCCCAGCAGTTCCTCGCCCAGACGGCGCAGTTCTCGTCGCTCGAGAAGCTCGAGCACATCGCCACCCAGACCTCCGAGCAGACCTGGGCGATGGCGCTGAACACGGCGAGCTCGCTCGTGGGGCAGGAGGTCACCTTCCTGCGCATGGACGGCACCACCGGGACGGGGATCGCCACGTCGGCGACCACCGATCCCGACGGCATCGTCCTCAACGTGGGCGATGAGCAGGTGCCGCTCGGAGCGATCACCCAGATCGGGCCGTCGGCTCCGCCGGCCCCCGAGCCAGACCTGGACGCCACCGACACGCCCGATGCCGATGCCACGGCCACCCCGCCCGATGAGGTGGAGAGTGCCGCGATCTGAACCTCTGAGCGCTTCCCATCCGCTGTCCTCCCCGACCTTCCCCCACCTCCCCGCTAGGAGCACCACATCATGATCCGTTCACTGTTCTCCGCCATCTCCGGCCTCCGGAACCATCAGACGATGATGGACGTCGTCGGCAACAACATCTCGAACGTCAACACCACCGGCTTCAAGTCGAGCACCACCGTGTTCCAGGACGTCCTCAGCCAGGTCGTCCGCGGCGGGGGCGCCGCCACCGAGGCTCTCGGCGGCACCAACCCGGCACAGGTGGGCCTCGGCTCCCGCGTCGCGGCCATCACCACCAACTACGGCCAGGGCGCCCTGCAGCGCACCGGTCGGGCCACCGACCTCGCCATCCAGGGCGACGGCTTCTTCGTGGTCGAACAGGCGGGTCAGCAGCTCTTCACCCGCGCCGGGTCGTTCTCGATCGACGCACTTGGTCGCCTCGTCACCCAGGAGGGCGCGTTCATCCAGGGTTGGCAGGGCGATGCCGAGGGCAACGTCAACACCAACGGCGGCATCGCCCAGATCCAGATCCCAGTCGGCGACCTGGTGAACCCGGTGGCCACCTCGGCCGCCACACCCGGCGTCACCCTCGGTGGCAACCTCCCGTCGACGGCCGAGATCGGCGATGTCATCACGAACTCGGTCGAGGTGTTCGACGCTCAGGGCAACCCCGTGTCGCTCACCATCGAGTTCGAGAAGACCGCCGACGACGAGTGGAGCGTCGGCTACCGGTACGTGAACGCCGCCGGCGACACGACGCCGGCCCCGGCCGATCCTGCCACCGCCATGACGCCCGGCACCTTGGAGTTCGACGCCGACACGGGAGAGCTGACCACCCCCGCCGACTTCAACCTCGTCCTCAGCGGCGTGGGCGACCTCGACGACATCGCGGTGTCGCTCGGCGCCGCAGGCGGCCCCAACCGCCTCACCCAGTTCGGCGAGCTCTCGACCGCCGCCATCCTCAGCCAGGGGGGCTCGGCTGCCGGATCGCTGCAGTCGTTCAGCGTCTCCCAGGAGGGCCTGGTCATCGGTGCCTACTCCAACGGCCGCACCCGGGCCATCGGCCAGATCGCCCTGGCCTCGTTCGCCAACCCCGAAGGCCTCGAGAAGGTCGGTGGCTCGAACTTCCGGACCACGATGAACTCGGGCCTCGCCCAGCTCGGCACCGCCGGCGCCGGCGGCCGGGGCCTCATGAGCTCGGGCACGCTCGAGATGTCGAACGTCGACCTCGCCCAGGAGTTCACCAACCTGATCATCGCCCAGCGCGGCTTCCAGGC
>JAENWR010000133.1 GCA_016649895.1 Acidimicrobiia bacterium
ACGAGCGGCACGTCGGGGTCCATGCGCCAGGCCGACGAGTTGTCGATGACGACGACCCCTTGGGCGGCGACCTTCGGGGCCAGCTCCTTCGAGGTGGCGCCGCCCGCCGAGAAGAGCGCCATGTCGAGGCCCGTGTAGTCGGCGGTGGCGGCGTCCTCCACCGTGATGGCAGTGCCCTGGTGGTCGATGGTGCGGCCCGCCGAGCGAGCCGATGCGAACAGACGAAGCTCGTCGAGCGGGACGTCCCGCTCGGCGAGGATCGTGCGCATGACGCTGCCGACCTGGCCGGTTGCTCCGATGATCCCGATCTTCATGGCGTCCACCGTATCGGTGGCGGCGGGCGGCCCGGGCGGAGGTTTCCGTCACCTGGCGGGCCGAGAGCGGATCAGCTGACGGGTCGGCCCAGCTCGAACGCCTCGTGGAGCACGACGACGGCGTCTTCGAGGCGTTCCTGGCGGACCACACAGCTGATGCGGATGGCCGACGTCGAGATCATCTCGATGTTGATGCCGTTGGCCGAGAGCGTCTCGAACATCTTGGCGGCCACACCGGGGTTCGTCTTCATGCCGGCGCCGACCACGCTGACCCGACCGATGCTCTGGTCGGCGGTGATCTCGTGGGTGCCGCCCATCTCGTCGCACAGCGGCCGGAGCACGGCCATGCTGCGGTCGACGTCGGCGAACGGCAACGTGAACGAGATGTCGGTGACGCCCTCGGCGCCTACGTTCTGCACGATCATGTCGACGTTGACGTCCTCGTCGGCCATGGTGCGGAAGATCCGGGCGGCGACTCCGGGCGTGTCGGGGAGGCCGGTGACGGTGATCTTGGCCTCGGACGCGTCGTGGGTGACGGCGGAGATGATGGCGTGTTCCATGTGGGGGTCCTCCTCGACGACCCAGGTGCCCGGTTCCCACGTGAACGCCGAGCGCACGTGGAGCGTCACACCGTGGTTCCGGGCGAACTCGACCGACCGCATCGCCGGCTTGGGGCAGCCAGTGGCGGTCATCTCGAGCAGTTCATCGAACGAGATCTTGTCCATGCGCCGAGCGTCGGGCACCAGGCGCGGGTCGGCGTTGAACACGCCGGGCACGTCGGTGTAGAGCTCGCAGCTGTCGGCGTCGAGGGCGGCGGCGAGCGCCACCGCGGTGGTGTCGGAGCCGCCCCGGCCGAGGAAGGTGATGTCGCGCTCGAGCGACACCCCCTGCGAGCCGCCGACGACCGGCACCTTGCCGGCAGCGAGCGCGTCGCGGAGGCGGTCGGGCCGCAGCTCGAGGATCTTGGCGTTGGTGTGGGTGTTGTCGGTGATGAAGCCGGCCTGGCTGCCGGTGAACGACTGGGCGGGCACGCCGAGGTCGGCGAGGGCCATGCACACAAGGGCGGTGGCCTTGCGCTCGCCGGCGGTGATGAGCATGTCCATCTCGCGCCCGGGGCGGGTCGTCGACACCGCCATCGCCAGGCGCAGGAGCTCGTCGGTCTCGTTGCCCATGGCCGACACGACGAGCACGACGTCGGACCCGTGGCGCTGGGTGCGCGCCACGTGGTCGGCGACCTCACGGATGCGGTCGGGGTCGGCGACGGAGGTGCCACCGAACTTCTGGACGACGAGAGCCACGGGGTCCGACGCTACCAAGCGGACAACGCGGCCCCGTCCGGGCTCACGGCGGTGTGACGGCCTTCACGAGCGGGGTCGCCCACCGAGTGGCCATATCGGGTTCGGGCGGGACCCGCGTCCGACGGCCCCTCCTGCCGTTGGTAGCGTTGCCGCCCATGCCGAGCGACAAGCGTCAACGTCAGAAGGAACGCGAGCAGGCGGCGCGGGAGACCCGAGCCGCCGCAGTACGTCGTCAGCAGAAGCGCCGTACGTGGACCACCATCGGCGGCCTCACCGTCCTGGTGTTCGTGCTGGCGTTCCTCTTCTCGGTGCTCGGTGGTGACGACGGCGGCGAGGACGCCGCCACCGACACCACCGTCGAGGAAGGTGTCGGCGACACCGAGACCGAGTCGCCCGGCGAGATCACCGAGACCGCTGAGCCGTCGGACGACGACGAGCCCGCCGCCGAGCCGGTGGAGTGCCCGGCGGAGGACGGCAGCTCCGAGCCCCGCCTCGACTTCCCGGCGCCGCCGCCCGACTGCCTGGTCGAGGGCGCCACCTACGAGGCCGTCTTCGACACGACCGAAGGCGAGATCCGGGTGCTGCTCGACACCGAGGAGACCCCGCAGACCACGAACAACTTCGTGTACCTGGCCCGCTACGGCTACTACGACGACACCGAGATCTTCCGCAGCAACACCGGCATCGACATCCTCCAGGGCGGGGCGCCGCACGACAACAGCCCGGGCGATGTGGGCCCGGGCTACACGATCCCCGACGAGGGCGCCGAGTGGACCTACGAGCCCGGCGACCTGATCATGGCGCGCAGCAGCCTCGGCGCCGGCGCGCAGTTCTTCTTCGGCGCCGGACCCGATGTGTCTGGCCTCGACTTCGGGGGCGGCAGCTCTGACGCCGGGACCTACGTGAAGTTCGGCTCGACCGTCGAGGGCGTGGACGTGCTCGAGGCGATCCTCGCCAACCACGTCGACGGGGTGGAGGGCACCGAGGAGGGCGCGCCCGATCCGGTTCCGGTCATCGACTCGGTCACCATCGTCCAAAGCTGACCCTTGCCGCTCGGGGGCAGTCAGCTGAAGCGCACCGCGTGGTCGGTGGCCACAGCGCGCACCCGCGGCGTCTCGGTGTCGAGCCCGTCGACGTAGACGGGGCCGCTCACCTGGCCGGTCTGCCAGTCGCGCGACCACACCAGGGCGGCGCCTCCGTCGTCGCTGAGGTCGACGAAGGTCATCCACCCGATCGCGTCGGGCAGCGGCACCTCATGGCGGAGGGTGTCGTCGAGGTCCCACACCTGAAGGGTCGGCAGGGTGGGCCGCCCTTCGAGATCGGGCACCCAGAAGCGGACGAACGCGTACGCGTTGGTCGAGCCGTCAAGACCGCCGAGCCAGTGGGGCATGACGATTGGATCCGGGTCGTTCAGCCCCGGGCGGATTGCGCATTGAATGTGGCACCCGCTGAACAACGTGCGGCCGTCGCCGAGGCGGGCGATGCCGTCGAGCCCTGTCAACGCTGAGCCGGCTTCCCCGATCTCCCGTTCGTCACCGGACGCCAACGACTTCGTGAACAACGTCGTGGATCGGTCGGTGTACACGTCGGGATCGTCTCGGTCTTCTCGGGTGAACCAGACATAGCCCGATGGCACCGCGCTCCAGATCGACGCGGCCGTCGGGATGTTCGGTCACGACCGACCGTTGCTGGAACACGACACCGCCGGCGAGATCGTCGAACGCCTGCTCCACCGGCTCGTCCCACACCAGCTGGCGCCGCCCATCCACGATCCGGGTGATGCCGTCGTCGCCGAACTCGATCACGTCGCGACCGAGCTGCTCCGGGGCCACCGACTCCAGGGACCCCAACGCAGGACCGGGTGCGGGCGGCACGGGTTCAGGCGGCGGCGTGGGCTGCTCGGCGGCCAGCGGCAGGGTGCTCCAGGCCCGCAGGTGGTCGGGCAGGACGCCACCCGTCCACACCAGGGTGCGCTCCCCGGTGTCGACATCGATGAGGTAGACGCCGAGGTCCTCGGGTGCGGCTGACGCCTCGCACGCGGCGGCGTTGAGGTGGACGATCGCCCGGCCGTCGGCGGCCACGCCGACGACGGGTTGCCCGACTCGTCGGCTCCGAGCAGCGGCTCGAGGACCGCGTCGCGCAGCACCATGGCCTCGGCGACGAAGCACGTGTCCTGCTCTGCCCGGACGACAACCTCGTCCTCGGTCACCCACGCAGCGGTGGCCACAGCGGTGCCGACTTCGTCCGACTCCGGTCCGCCCACGCCTTGATACGTGGAGCCGCCCATCATGTGCACCAGATCGCCGCCATCGCAGATGGCGAGGTGATCGTCCACGTGGTCGCCCCGACCAGCGGCTGCAGCCCAGCAGCCCGCGACGACGGAATACGCGTTCGACGAAGTGGCTGCGCCGGTCTGGCTGTCGAACGAGGTGCGGCAGCCCTGCTGTTGCGAACTGCAGTCGTCGGACTCCCACGTGACCACGCGGTGGTTCGACGACAGCCACCAGCGGTCGGCGGTCGACCAGGTCGCGGAGATCGACGAGTCGAACCCGTCGAAGACCGTGACCCTTTCACCGTCGATGAACACCCTTCCGCCTCGCCACAAGGGTGTTCCGCCAAGCGGGGCGAGCGCATCGGTCGTCAGGCCGCTGGCGGGGTCGAACCAGTGGAGGGAGCCGTCGGGCGCCTGTAGCGGCAACACGCTGGTGACCGTCGACTGGAGTCCGTCGGGTCGATCCCCGGTGGCCAGCTCGTAGCCGTCGAGGACGTGGAGCAGTTCGCCGCCGAGGTCGCGCAACTCGACGCCGGCCTCGGTCTGGATGGCGATGTCCTCGGGGGCCAGGGCGCCGATCGACCCGAGGTCGACGCCGTCGCCCTCCTGGGGCTCGGGCGGCTCGGTCGGAGTGGTGACCTCGGGCCGGTCGACGATCTGCACCTCGGTGCCGTCGTCGGACCCGTCGGTGGCGAGTGCAGCGCCGCCGGCCAGCAGGACGACGACCGCCATGCCGGCCACGCCGCGGCGTGCGGTCCGACGGCGGCGGATGCGAGCTCGGATGCCGTCGAGGTCGGGCGTCGAGGTCGGAGCGTCGGCCGTCTCGTGGAGGAGCCGGCGGATGTCATCGGCCATCGTGGACCTCCTCGGTCACGTCGATCGCGTCGGTCAGGTGGACCTGCATGGCGGCGAGGGCCCGGTGGCTCTGCATGCGCACCGCGCCCGCCGACAAGCCGAGCACCTCTCCAGCCTGCTCGGCCGACAGGTCGAGGTAGTAGCGCAGCACCACCACCTGGCGTTGCCGGTCGGACAGCTCGGCGAGTGCAGCCCGCACCGCGACGGAATCGCCGGCGTCGGGATCGCGGTGCGACCCGGAACGCGTGCGGTTCGCCCGCTCGAGCGCACGCCGCTCGGCGCCACGGCGACGGAAGGTCGAGGCGGCGAGGTTGGCCCCCACCCGGTAGGTCCAGCCGACGGGCGAGTCGAGCGAGCGAACCTTCTCCCACCGGTCGCCAGCACGGATCAGGGCCTCGTGGGCCAGCTCCTCGGCCAGGTGCACCTCACCGCAGTGGTGCGCGAGCGCCGCCACCAGGCGCTGGTGGGCGTCGACGCAGAACCGCTCGAACTCGTCGTCGCTGCGCACGCCGGGGCCTACCTCAGTAGACGCACGAGCGCCGCCCCGCGTCACGGATCCGGCGGCGGTCGTCAGCCAGACACCTCGTCGGAGCGGTCGCCGAGGATGATGCTCAGCTCGAGCTCCTCGCCGCCGCGCACCACGCGGACCACCATCTCGTCACCCGGTTCGCGGCCTCGCAGCGTGGCGAGGAACGCCTCGACGGTCGGCACGGGCTCACCTTCGACCTCGGTGATGACATCGCCTGGCGCCAGACCCGCGGTCGCGGCCGGCGAGGCGAACACCACGTCGAGCACGACGACACCTTCGTCGGCCTCGACGCGCAGCTGCTGTTTGATCTGCGGCGTGAGCGGCGCCGGATGCAACCCCAGGTAGGCGTGCGACACGGTGCCGTCCTCGAGCAGCTGCTCGACCACGTCGGTGACAGTGGTCGCCGGGATCGCGAACCCGATCGACACGGCACTGGCCGCCGGTGGGATGTAGGCGACGTTGATGCCCATCACCCGGCCCTCGGCATCGACGAGCGCGCCACCGGAGTTGCCCGGCGAGATCGGGGCATCGGTCTGGATGAGGTCGATGAGCGACTGGGTCGTGGAGGCGCTGCCGGGGATCGAGCGGTGCAGACCCGAGACGATCCCGGCGGTGGCGGTGTTCTCGAAGCCGAGCGGGTTGCCGATGGCGATGGCCAGCTCGCCCACCTCGGGCAGCTCGGTAGCGAAGTCGGCCGGAGGCAGCTCCTGCCGTTCGGCGCGAAGGATCGCCAGGTCGGTCAGCGGGTCGACGGCGATCAGTTCGGCCGCCACTCGATCGCCGTCGGCGAACGCCACCTCGAAGGTCCGGGCGCCGGCCACCACGTGGTTGTTGGTGACGATGGTGCCGTCGGCGTCCCATACGACGCCGCTGCCCTCCCCCACATCGGTGAGCACAGCGACGACCGACGGTTCGACCTCGCGCACGATGTCGGGGATGCGATCGAACACCGGGCCGGCGATGCCGCCCTCCGACCCACCACCAACGTCGGACCCGCCGCCGTCGTCGACCTCCTGAGCATCTCCATCGACCGTCGCTGCCGTCGTGGACGTGCCCGCCTCTGGCTCGGCGGGGCTGCTGTCGTCCGAGCACGCCACGACCAGCACCAGGGCGACGAACACGACAGCGAACCGGCGGATGGGCAGGGACAGGCGGATCATGTCGTGGGGCTCCGGGCAGCGTGGGCGAAGGGCCTTCGTGCTGTACCCGCGACTCCGACATCGAACCACGCCTCACGCGACCAGGGTCACACGGGGGTCGGCAGCGCCCCGAGGTCGGCCTGGGTGCCGTTGCGGAACACGTGGACGGTGCCGGCGCCCTCGATCGTCCAGCCGGAGCCGGCGCGGTGCACGAGCGCCGTGCGCTCCTCGATGCCAGCCACGGGCATTCCCGCGGCGGCGAGGTCGACCGTGCGGTGGACCTTCTCGCTCGACCACGTGTCGTAGCGCTGGATCATGGTGAACCCCGAGAGCAGCCCGAGGCCGACCGTGAAAGCGCCGCCGCGGGTGTCGACCATGTGGTCGAACAGCACGCCACCGCCGGCACCTGCGCCGGCGAGCACCGCTCCACCGCGCCACGCCTCGACCATGCCGTCGAAGAGCGGCGAGTCCTTCAGCACCGAGCGCAGGTGCATCGGCGATCCACCGGTGGGGCCGCCGGCCAGGTAGATGAATCCGGCCCCGCGCACCGCCGCGACGTTGGCGGCGTCGAACGCGTCGGGTCGGGTGATCACGTTGGGCGCCGCCACCTCGACACCGAGGCCCGTGAACCAGGCGCGCGCCTGGTCGACGGCGACACCCGCGCCTTCGTACGCCGCGGCGGTGGCGAGAACGACGACCGTGCCCGCGCCCGACTCCTGGAGGAGCGTGGCGTCGAAGTCGCAGCCGTCGGTCCACTCGGCGCCACCGACGAGACACAGCGGCCCGGCCGTCATCGCTCGGCCCGGGCGGCGGCGGTGGCAGCGGTGTCGAACGAGACCGGGCCGCGGCGGCGGGCACGGCCGGCCACCCATGGGCGCAGCACGACGGACGAGACGGGCATCGAGAACCTCTCCAGATCGGTGATGACGAGACCGGACCGGCGAACCGCAGCGGGGATGTCCCGGTCGAGGCGCCAGCCGGTGCGACGCTGCCCGACGGTAGCGGCCAGCCGTTGGGCCCGAGC